>CAMLSH010000026.1 GCA_946482625.1 uncultured Opitutaceae bacterium | reverse complement strand
ACCGCGGCCTCACGCTCACGCTCAACGGCAAACCCTTCCGCTCCGAGAACGGCCTCAAGGATCTCCTCGCGAAGAAACTCACCGGCGAACCGCTGTATCCACTTGTCCACATCGAAGGCGAGGACATCGAGGTCGCGATGACCCACGGCGGCCACTACGGCGAGGAGTATTACTCCTTCGTCAACGGCCAGCACACCACTATGGGCGGCACGCATCTCGCGGCCTTCCGCGAAGGCCTCGTCACCACGATCCGCAATTTCTTCAAGAAGGACTACGACGCCGCCGACATCCGCCAGTCGATCGTCGCCGCGGTTTCCGTGCGCGTGATGGAGCCGGTTTTCGAGTCGCAGACGAAAACCAAGCTCGGCTCCAACGATATCGGCCCCGGCGGTCCATCGATCCGTCTCTTCATCAGCAATTTTCTCCAGCAGCACCTCGACAACTGGCTGCACCGCAATCCCGAGACCGCCCAGGCGCTCAAAAACAAAATCGAGGACAGCGAGCGCGAACGCAAAGAACTCGCCGGCATCCGTAATCTAGCCCGCGAACGCGCAAAAAAAGCCTCCCTCCATAATCGCAAACTCCGCGACTGCCGCGTGCACCTCGACTCGAAGGATAAACGCGCCGAGGACAGCACACTCTTCATTGTGGAGGGCGACTCCGCCGCAGGTTCGCTCACCGCTTGCCGCGATGTGCAGACCCAGGCCGTGTTTGCGCTCAAAGGAAAGCCGCTGAATACCTACGGTCTCACCAAAAAAGTCATCTACGAGAACGAGGAATTTCACCTCCTCCAGAGCGCGCTCAACATCGAGGACGGCCTCGACGGCCTGCGCTACAACCGCGTGATCGTCGCGACCGATGCCGACGTCGACGGCATGCACATCCGCCTGCTGCTGCTCTCGTTCTTCCTGCAATTTTTCCCCGAGCTCATTACCAACGGCCACATCTTCATCCTGGAGACGCCGCTTTTCCGCGTTCGCAACAAGAAGCGCACGATCTACTGCTACGACGAAGACGAGAAACAAAAAGCCATCGCCGAACTCGGCACCACGCACGAGATCACGCGCTTCAAAGGCCTTGGCGAAATCTCCGCCAACGAGTTCAAGGACTTCATCGGCGAAAACATCCGCGCCGAAAAAGTCTCCCTCGAACACCTCCACAACAGCGCGCAGCTGCTCTCGTTCTTCATGGGCAAAAACACGCCCGCCCGGCAGGACTTCATCATCGATAACCTCCGCGTCGAAAAAGACCTCGTCGAAGCCTGAGGTTCTCTCCGCTTATTTTAACTTTCCCCGCGCGCTCGTTTGTACGCACGTGCAATCCTCTTTTCGTTAGATGCCTAAAAAGACTCCCAAGAAACCCGACGACCAGCCCGAGCTTCCGCTCTCTGCCAGTGCTTCCGAGCCCGCTGATGCCGGTGGCGCCGAAGCGCCTGTTCCGACCGCTGCAGCCAGTGATGACACAGCGCTCGCAACCACGCCCCCGCCTCCTCCGGTCGACGACACGCCTCCCGCGCCGGGTAACAACGACAACGCCCCGCTCGCGAAGTCTTACGAGAAGTGGTTCCTCGAATACGCCAGCTACGTCATCCTCGACCGCGCCGTTCCACACATTGACGACGGCCTGAAACCCGTTCAGCGCCGCATTCTCCACACGCTTTGGGAGATGGACGACGGCCGTTTCAACAAGGTCGCCAACGTCGTCGGCGCCGCCATGCGCTATCACCCGCACGGTGACGCCTCCATCGGCGCCGCGCTCGTCGGCATCGCGCAACGCGGCCTGCTCATCGAGCCGCAGGGGAATTTCGGCAATCTCTACACCGGCGACGGCGCCGCTGCCTCGCGTTACATCGAGGCCCGCCTCACGCCGTTTGCACGCGAAGTGGTTTTCAATCCCAAGACCACGACCTGGCAGCTCAGCTACGACGGTCGCAATCGCGAACCCGTCACGTTGCCGGTCAAGTTCCCCCTCACGCTCGCCGAGGGCGCCGAAGGCATCGCGGTCGGCCTCGCGACGAAGATCCTGCCGCACAATTTCAACGATCTCTGCCGCGCCTCGATCAATCATCTCAACGGAAAGAAATTCCGGATATTCCCCGATTTCCCGACCGGCGGCATCGCCGATTTCTCCGAGTACAATGACGGCGAGCGCGGCGGCAAAGTGAAGGTCCGCGCCAAGATGGAATCGCGCGGCAAGAACGTCCTCGCGATCACCGAACTGCCCTACGGCACCACCACGACCTCGCTCATCGAGTCGATCCTGTCCGCCAACGCGAAGGGCAAACTTAAGATCAAGCACGTCGACGATAATACCGCCGACACGGTCGAGATCCTGGTCCATTTACCCGCAGGCAGCGATCCCGAGAAGATCACGCAGCAGCTTTACGTCTTCACGGATTGCCAGGTGTCGATTTCGCCCGCCGCGTGCATCATCGAGAACGACAAACCGCACTTCCTCGGCGTGTCGGAAATCCTCCGCCGCAGCACCGACAAGACGGTCGCCCTGCTCAAGCGCGAACTGGAAATCCGCCTCGAAGAACTCGACCAACAATGGCACTGGGATTCGCTCGAGCGCATCTTCATCGAGGAGCGCATTTATCGCCGGATCGAAAAATCGGAGACGTGGGAAAACGTTCTCTCGGAGATCCGCGATGGATTGAAGCCGTTCATCAAATCTCTGCGTCGCGAAGTGACCGACGACGACATCACCCGGCTCACCGAGATTAAGATCAAACGCATCTCGAAGTTTAACCGCTTCCAGGCCGACGAGCAGATCAAGAAGCTCGAAGGCGAAATGAAAGAGGTGAAACACCACCTCAAACATCTCACCGAGTACGCGATCGCTTGGTTCGAGCGCCTCCAGGAAAAATACGGCAAAGGCCACAAGCGTCGCACCACGTACGACGAGATCGAACAGATTAGCGCCGCCGCCGTCGTATCCGCCAACCAGCGACTCTACGTGAATCGCGAAGAAGGCTTCATCGGTCTCAACTGGCGCCAGCACGAGTTCCTCACCGAGTGCACGATCCTCGACGACGTCATCTGCTTCATGGCCGATGGTACGATGAAGGTCGCGCGTGTGGCCGACAAAGTATTCATGGGCCGTGAGATCCTCCATGTCGCGCTGTTGCCGAAAGACGGAGACACCGCGTTCTACACGATGATCTACCAGGACAAGGAAAGCGGCAAAGCCTTCGCCAAACGCTTCCAAGTCGGTGGCGTGACCCGCGAAAAACTTTACCCGCTCACCGCGAGCGAAGGCTCGAAGGTCGTGTTCTTCGATGTCGCGAAGACGGAGGCCTCGTTGCCGAAATCCGTCGAGGTGGAGTTGAGCGCGCGCTGCAGTGCGCGAAAGAAGGAGTTTTCCTTCGATCTCAGCGAACTCTCTGTCGGCGGTCGCGGTGCCAAAGGCATCACGGTCACCGAGTACCCGATCAAGCGCGTCCGGAAGAGCTGACCAGTTGGCGGCCGTATTCCAGTGTAGCCGCGCTGTCCCCAGCGTGGCTGAGGCGTGACGCTGCTGCCCACGCTGTCGCCAGCGCGGCTACATGGGGGCGCGCTGGCGCGCGTCATCGGCCCGTCTGCGAATCCAGCTTTGACGCCGCCCGACCGCAGCCGCCACAGTGGCGGCGTGAGTGATTCCGTTCCCGCCTCTTCTTTGCTGACCACGTTGCGCTGGCTTTCCGCGCACACGCGATTTCCCGCGAGCCGTTTGCCTGCCAAAGCTGAGACGTTGCTGTTGATCGCGACCGCCGCGCAGCAGGAGGAAACTAATGCCAACGCCAACGCGTCGGGTCTCTTCCACATCAAGAGCCGCGATGGCGCCAAGGAATCCGCTCTTCGCGCCCACGCCCTTCGCCGCTCGATGGTCCACTTCAAGTGCGACAACAGCGCGAAAGTCTGAGCTCCCGGACCGCCGAGATCCCTCGGCATCGTTATCCGCTACTTGCCAACAGCCGCGAGTCGCACCTTTTGAGCGCTTCATGAAAACGTGTGGTCGCCTCCTCGGTTTCATCCTCGTGCTCGTTTTCTCAACGCTGTCCGCGGCTGCCGTCATCGACCGCGTGATCGATAAAACCTTTGCCGCCAAATCGGGCCTCACCGTAAACGCCGAAACCTTCTCCGGAGGCATCGTCGTCACGACGTCCGACGATCCGCACGTGCGGGTGCTCGTCCGCCAGACCGTCGAAGCGACCGACGAAAAGGCTGCCGAAAAACTCCTCGCGAGTCTCGAGGTGAAACTCGCGCAATCGCCCGATGGCGCCGTGGCGTTGAAAATCACCCCGCTGCACGCCACGCGCTGGACCTGGCAAGACTGGTCGCCTGCAGCCCTGGCGATCGAGATCGAAGCGCCGCGTAGTTGCCGTCTGGATCTCCGCACGGGCGAAGGCGACATCACCGTCGGCGCAGTCCGCGGCGGAGTCGTCGCCCGCACGACCGCTGGCGCTATTTTCATCGGCGAGGTCGAGGGCGATATCACTGCCACCGATGGGCGTGGCGATATCGCCATCACCGCCTGCACCGGTTCGCTCAAGCTCCTCTCCAAAAACGGCAACGTACTCGTCGGACGAAGCGGCACCCGCGCCGAGTTGTCCGCCGTCGATGGTCTTATCGAGGTCCAGTCCGCGCGCGGTGCGATCATGGCTCGCGGCAACCGCAGCGACATCAAGGTGAATTTCCTCCACCCGCTCACGCAGTCCTCCGATCTCAACGCCGATGGTGGCGACGTGACGGCTGGCTTCGATCCGCGCAGTGCTGCGACCATCAACGCGCGCTCATCTCGTTTTGGCAGTGTCCGCCTTCGGGATATTGAGATCGCCGTCACCAAGGGGAACCCCGGTTCCCCCGCACTCACTGGCACGCTCAATGGCGGTGGCCCGTTGATTAAAATCCGCGCGAGCGGTGGCCAAGTGCGTTTGAATGCAGTGCCCTCGCTGTAAGTTTTCCACGGTCCGATCGCGTGAAGCCGCTCTTAATTTTATGAACACATCCGACGCCTTTTCTGAACTTAACGCCCGCCTCCGTCGCGCTCAGTTGCTCGATTCCATCGGCCAGATCCTCGGCTGGGACGAGCAGGTTAATCTCCCGTCCGACAGCGCCGCCCAGCGTGCCGCCCAGCACGCCGCGCTCGCAGAAACGACGCATGCCGCGATGAGCGATCCGCGCATTGGCGAACTTCTCGTGGCGCTCGAAGCGAACGTACCAACGCTCACGCCCGATCAGCAGGTCGTCGTGCGCTGGGCCCGCCGCGACTACGACCGCGCCACGAAACTTCCGGCGGACTTCGTCCGTGAAAAAGCGGAGCAGGGCAGTCGTGGTTATCACGCCTGGGCGGATGCGAAGAAGAACGCCGACTTCGCACGCTACGCGCCGGTGCTGGAGAAGAACCTGGAGCTCGCGAAGCGCGAAGCCGCGTATTTGGGCCATGGCGACGCGCCCTACGACTACATGATCGACAAACACGATCCGGGCATGACCGCCGCCGTGATCGAGAAACTTTTCGACGAACTCAAAGCCAGTCTCGTCCCGCTGGTGCGCGAGATCGTTGGCTCGAAGATCAAAGCCCGCGCCGATCTGTTGCGCGGTTTCCCGGTCGAACAACAGCGCGCGTTCCTCCGCGAAGTGACGGAAACGATCGGCTTCAACTACGCGCGTGGCCGCATCGACGTGTCGCTGCATCCGTTCTGCTCGGGCAACGGCGCGGACATCCGTATGACGACGCGCTTCGACGTAGATAACCCGCTCGATTCGCTCTTCAGCTCCATCCACGAAACCGGCCACGGCCTCTACGAGCAGGGGCTCGCCACCGATCAACACCACACCGCGCTCGGTCAGGCCACCGGCATGGGTGTGCATGAGTCGCAAAGCCGCCTCTGGGAAAACCAAGTCGCGCGCAGCCGCGGCTTCTGGACGTTCTTCGAACCGAAATTCCGCGCGGCCTTTTCCGAGCAGTTGAAAACGGTTTCGTCCGACGAACTCTATCTCGCGATCAACGCCGTCGAGCCGACCCTGATCCGTGTCGATGCCGACGAGGTGACCTACAACCTCCACATCGTGCTCCGTTTCGAGCTGGAGAAAAAACTCTTCGACGGATCACTCGCCGTCCGCGATCTCCCAAAAGCATGGAACGAGTTGTCGCGGTCGTTGCTCGGGCTGACGCCTTCGAACGACCGTGAAGGCGTGCTCCAGGATGTTCACTGGAGCGACGGCGCGTTCGGTTATTTCCCGAGTTATTGCATCGGTAACATGATGGCCGCGCAGCTCTGGTATCGCGCACTGACCCTGCGTCCGCAGTTGGAGCAGGAGTTTGCGCGCGGTGATTTCACCTGGCTGCTCGGCTGGTTGCGCGAGACGATTCACGCGCAAGGCAAACGCCTCGATACGCTCGGCTTGGTGCGCCACGCGACCGGCGAAGATCTGTCACCCAAATATCTGCTCCACTACCTGCGCGAACGCTACGGCGCGCTGTATTTGAGCTGACCATTCATGGTCTGCCCCGATCGAGGGTAGCGCGCGTTATCCCTAACGCGCCGGAGCGACGTCGCAGGCGGATTGTGCGTCTGATCGCGAATGACGTCCAACCGGCGGGTTAGGGATAACCCGCCCTACCGCGCTTCGCGGCTGCGCTCGTGGTTGCTTCTCGTCCGCACATTTCTTCACGCGAGAACAAAAATTTCCCTGCTTTGCGCGTTTAGTGCTAGCCTGCCTCGTCGCGCCGGTCCGCGCGTCGCGTCACTGGTGATCCATCGGCCTGCGCTTTCCCCACCTGTCTTACCCTTCCGCTATCAGGTGAGCGCAATCCGGATACACCCTATGAACTCAATGAACTCACTACCCCTCGGCGCGGGACGTCGCTTGCGTTGCGCGTCATTCGCGCTCGGTACGTCGCTGACTGTCTTTGTTTCGTCGTCGCCCGCTCAGTCAACGCCTGTCGCCGACGATGACCTCGATCTGATCAATCTGAACACCTTCGTCGTCACCGGCACCGCCCGGCCGGGCGAGACCAAGCTAAAATCCTCCATCTCGGTGAGCACGCTGCCGGCTGATAAAACCGCAGCCTCCGCTCCGCGTTCCACGGTGGAGATCTTCCGCACACTGCCCGGTATTCGCGCCGAGGCGACGTCTGGTGAAGGCAACGCAAACATCACCGTGCGCGGCGCGCCCATCTCCGCAGGCGGCTCGCGTTATCTCCAGCTTCAGGAAGACGGCCTGCCGCTGCTCCAGTTTGGCGACATCGCCTTCGCGACTGCCGACGGCTTCATGCGCGCCGACTACACCGTCGCCAATATCGAGGCGATCCGCGGCGGCTCCGCTTCCACCTTCGCGAGCAATTCGCCGGGCGGCATCATCAACTTGATCAGCAAAACCGGCCAGACCGCTGGCGGCAGCGTCGGGTTCACCTACGGACTCGACTACGACACGCAACGTCTCGACTTCGACTACGGCCGTCCGGTGAACGACACGCTGCGTTTTCACGTCGGCGGTTTTTACCGCGCCGGCGAAGGTCCACGCACCGCAGGCTACGACGCCAACAAAGGCGGGCAGTTGAAGTTCAACGTCACGAAGGAGTTCGAGCGCGGGCATGTGCGGATTTTCTTCAAGCATCTCGACGACCGTACGATCACGTACTTGCCGATTCCGATGCGCGTCACCGGCTCGAACGGCGATCCGACTTACAGCTCGATCGCTGGCTTCGATAAAAAATACGACACGCTCAACACGCCTTATCTGAAATCCGCGCTCGGTCTCGACGGGAACGGCAACCGTCACGTCAGCGATCTCGAAGACGGCATCCACGCCATCTCCACCTCCATCGGCGCCGATGTGCGCTTCGACCTCGGCGGCGGTTGGACGCTCACCGACAAAGCCCGTTTCGCCCGCAACGAAGGCGATTTTATCTCCCCGTTTCCTGCGCAGGTAGACAGCGCACAGGTCATCGCGGACTCGATCGGCGGCGCTGGCTCGACGCTCCGCTACGCCAACGGTCCGCTGGCTGGCCAGGTGATCGCGAACCCCGCGGCGCTCAATGGCAACGGACTGCTCGCCCGCGTCCATTTATTCAATACGGCGCTCAACAACTTCGATCTTTCCTCCAACGATCTCCGCCTCAACAAGCTCATCGAACTTGAGGGCGCCAAGATCGACGTCACCGCCGGGTTCTACGCCTCACGCCAGTCAATCGACATGGACTGGGTCTGGAGCACGTACTTGCAGGAAGTGAAAAGCGAAGGCGCGCTCATCGACGTGTACAGCGCCACCAGCCAGCGCGTCACGGACAACGGCCTCGTCGCGTACGGCGTTCCGTTCTGGGGCAATCTTCACCGCAGCTACGAAGTCGATTACGACACGGCGGCTCCCTTCGTCGCGCTCACTGCGCAGATCGGCCAGCTCACGCTCGATGCCAGCGCGCGTCTCGACAAAAACAAGGCGAGCGGCCGCTACGCCGGCAACACGCAGCTCGCGAACGTCGACATGAATCAGGACGGCGTGATCTCCGTGCCTGAGCAGAGTGTGTCGGCGGTTAACAACGCCTCCGCGAGCCCGGTGAACTACGACGTCAATTTCACCTCGTATTCGCTCGGCGCGAATTACGCCTTCAACAAAGCGCTCGCCGCGTTTGGCCGCTACAGCCTCGGAGCGAGCGCGAGCGCCGACCGCATTCTTTTCGGCTCCACGATTCGCGCCGACGGATCAATCGTCGGCGACAAGGCCAGCTTCAACGAACTCGAACAGATCGAGGCCGGCCTGAAATACCAGACCCAGAAGCTGGTTCCCGGCACGCTGGGCTTGTTCGCAACGTTCTTCCACGCGGAGACCACCGAGAGTAACTACGAACTGACTACGCAGCGATTCACCGACCGCGTCTACGGTGCTGACGGCCTTGAAGTAGAAGCGGCCTACGCGTTCGGTGGGTTTGAGGTCCGCGCAGGCGCCACCTGGACCGATGCGCAGATCGACAAGGCCGAGACGGTCGCGCTCGTTGGCAAGACGCCGCGCCGCCAGGCCGATTTCACCTACCAGATCGCGCCGTCGTACTCGTGGAAAAAACTTAGTCTCGGTGGCAGCGTGATCGGCACCACCAAGGCCTACGCGCAGGACGACAACCTCCTCGTGTTCCCGGCCTATGCGTATGTGAACGCGTTTCTCGCGTACGAAATCCGGAGCGGCCTCACGCTCTCGATCAACGCGAACAACGTATTCAACACCTTCGGCCTCAGCGAAGCGGAGGAGAACGCGATCCCCGCTAACGGCATCGTCCGCGCCCGCGGCATCACCGGTCGGACGGTTTCAACGACGTTGCGCTACTCGTTCTAAACGGCGCAGCGAGGTCCGCGCAAAAATACCGCCGTACTCACGCCCACGTTCTTCATGAAAAATCAGGTTCAACTCATCACGTACGTCGATCGTCTCGGCGGCGGCGGCTTGCGCGAGCTGCAAACGGTCTTGCGCGGGCCGCTCGCGGGCGTGTTTGGCGGCGTGCATCTGCTGCCGTTCTTTCACGCCATCGATGGTGCGGACGCGGGTTTCGATCCGATCGATCACACGCAGGTCGATCCGCGTCTGGGCACGTGGGACGACGTGCGTTCGCTCGGAGAGAACGTGGACGTGATGGCCGATCTGATCGTGAATCATATGTCGGCGCACTCGCCTCAGTTTGAGGATTTTTCCGTACGCGGAAACGAATCGCCGTACGCCGGGATGTTTCTCACGGTCGATCGCGTTTTCCCCGATGGTGCGAGCGAGGCGGACCTGGCGAGAATCTACCGGCCGCGTGTGGAACTTCCATTCACGCGCGTGGTGCTCAAAAACGGTGAGAGCCGCACGCTCTGGACCACGTTTACTTCGCGACAGATCGATCTCGATGTGCGCCACCCGCAGGGCGAAGCGTACCTGAAGTCGATCCTCGCGAAATTCCAAGCGGGCGGTGTGCGCACGATCCGCCTCGATGCCGCGGGTTACGCCATCAAACGCGCCGGCACGAGCTGCTTCATGATTCCGGAGACGTACGCGTTTATCGGCGAACTCACGCAATACGCGAAGACGCTTGGGATGGAAGTGCTCGTGGAGGTCCACGGTTACTACCGCGACCAGATCGAAATCGCGAAGCGCGTGGACCGCGTGTACGATTTCGCGCTGCCGCCGCTGGTGCTCCACGCGCTTTTCAAGGCCGACGCCGTTCCCCTCAAGTCGTGGCTCGCGATCAGTCCGCGCAACGCGATCACGGTTCTGGATACGCACGACGGCATCGGTGTGATCGATGCCGGCGCCGATGCGGCGACCGGTCGCGCCGGTTTGCTGCCGCCGGAGGCACTCGAGGAATTGGTTGAGACGATGCATCGCAAAAGCGGCGACGAGAGTCGTCAGGCTTCGGGCGCGGTCGCGTCGAATATTGATTTTCTCCAAGTAAACGGGACTTACTACGACGCGCTTGGCCGGGACGACAGGGATTATCTGATCGCCCGCGCGATCCAGTTTTTCGCACCGGGTGTGCCGCAGGTTTATTACGTCGGCCTGCTCGCGGGCACGAACGACATGGATCTGCTCGCGCATTCGAAGGTGGGCCGGGACATCAATCGCCGCCGTTACAATGCCGCCGATATCGCACAAGCGCTCACGAAGCCGGTCGTGCAGGATCTGCTGGATCTGATTCGTTTTCGAAACACGCATCCGGCATTCGGTGGTGAGTTTGAGGTGCTGACGACCCCCGCTCATGCGCTGGGACTAGAGTGGCGAAATAGCGACGCGTTCGCCCGGCTCACGGTGAACTTCCAAACGCGCGAAGCGTTGATCGTCTGCTCGCGTCACCGGGGCGCGATGGTCGTCCCGCTTGGAACGCGGAGCGCGATCCCATGAGCATTTCCTAACCTCAGAAAATATCCCCAATTTCCATGAGCCTCGCTCCCGCTTCCACCACCAGTCCGCGTCACTTGAGGGTCATCAAGTGGCTCACGTTTCTCATGTTCATGATGTTTGCGATGACGACTGATTCTGTCGGCGTGATCATCCCGGAGGTCATTCGCGAGTTTGACCTGAGCATGACAGCGGCGAGTGCGTTTCACTATGCGAGCATGGCGGCGATCGGGCTGGCGGGTGGATTTTTCGGGTACTTCGCGGACAAACTCGGACGCAAGAAAACCATCCTGCTCGGCCTGGTGATCTTTGCCTTCGATGCGTACCTGTTCGCGGTGGGATCGACGTTCGCGTTCTTCCTCGCGCTGCTGGTCGTGTCGGGTGTGGCCATCGGGATTTTCAAGACGGGTGCGCTCGCGTTGATCGGCGACATCGCCCGCTCGAATCGCGAGCACACCTCGATGATGAACGCGGTCGAGGGGTTCTTTGGAGTCGGCGCGATTGTCGGCCCGGCCATCGTGGCGCATCTGCTGACGACCGGCGTGTCGTGGAAATGGCTGTACGTGATCGCGGCGACGTTGTGCGTGTTGCTGATCGTTGCAGCGTCGTTCGTGAAATATCCGCCGACGGTGATGCACACGAATGAGCCGGTGGACTTCAAGCGCACGTTGCGGATGATGAAGAACGCGCACGCGATGGGCTTTTCGCTCGGGCTTTCCCTCTACGTCATGGTGGAGTGCGCGATCTACGTGTGGATGCCGACGCTGCTGGCGGGTTACGCGGGAGACGCAGTGTTTGTCGCGATGTATGCGATCCCGATTTTCTTCATCCTGCGCGCGGCGGGTCGTTTCTTCGGGGCGTGGCTGCTCAATCTCTTCAGTTGGACCTCGGTTCTCGCGGTGTTTGGCGGCGCGATCTTTCTGTGTTTTGCGGCGAGTGCGGTGGGCGGTGTGAATGTCGCGGTGTTTCTTCTCCCGCTCTCAGGGTTGTTCATGTCGGTGATTTATCCGACGCTAAATTCCAAAGGTATCAGCTGTTCGCCGAAGTCGGAGCACGGCGCAGTTGCAGGCGTGATTTTGTTTTTCTCGTGCGGAGCGGCGGCGGCCGGGCCACTCGCGATGGGCGCGGTCAGCGATTTTTTTGGGCACGCGCGTTATGGCTTCATGCTCGCGACCGGGTTCGCCGGTTTGCTTTTCGCGGGTCTGTTGCTGAATTGGATCTACGATCCGGCGCGTCGACGGTTGAGCGATCTGGAGCGCACGGAATATAATCTCTCTGCCCTGTGAACGATGTCGTTTGTTTTGGTGAAGTACTTTGGGACCTGCTGCCGCACGGGCGATTTCTCGGCGGCGCACCGCTGAATGTCGCGTATCATTTGAAGCGGCTCGGACGAGACCCCATGCTGGTCTCGGCGGTGGGTAATGACGCGCTCGGGGCGGAGACCATTGCCTTGATCGAGCGGGCTGGGTTGCCGGTGAGTCCGATCACGCATCATCCGACGCTGCCTACCGGTTCGGTCGAGGTGAAACTCGATGCGAAAGGGCAGGCGGTTTACACGATTCACCGACCGGTGGCGTGGGACGAAATCACGACGTCGCCTATGCCGGGCGAGCGTCCGCCGGCGGCCTTGGTCTTCGGTTCACTGGCGCTGCGCGGAGCGAACAATCGCGATGTGTTGCGTGCGTGGCTGGCGGCGAAACCGGTGCGGCGGATCTGCGATCTGAACCTGCGCCCGCCTTTCGATGCGGTCGGAGAACTCGATGAGTTTGTTCGCGGCTGCACCTTGCTCAAAGTGAACGGCGACGAAGCGAAGACGCTCGCGTCGGAGTCTTTGAAGAACGCGGGCGTCGAAGCGCAGGCGGCGCATCTGGCATCTGCGTACGCGTGCGAGATGGTGTGCGTGACGCTCGGCGCGGACGGCGCGCTGCTGTGGCGCGACGGGAAAAGCTATCGCGCGTCGTCTCCACCGGTGAAAGTGCGCGACACGATCGGTGCGGGCGATTCGTTCATGGCGGCGTTGCTCGATGGGATTTTGCGTAACGAGGCGAAGCCGGATTGGGAGGCGTTGCTCGCACGGGCGTGTGCGCTGGGGGCGTTTGTCGCGAGTCGTGATGGCGCGCAACCGAAGTATGCGCCGGCGGATGTGCCGGGGTTGTAGCCGCGTCATTTGAGACGCGGAAAATTGAGTGAAATCCGCGTCTTAAGTGACGCGGCTACGGGAGGACTCGCTATGTCGTGATCTTGGCCGAGGCGCGGGCCATGACCTCGGGGCGGAGGCCGAAGTCGTGTTCTTCGCGATCGAAGAAAACCGCCTTGGGTTCTTTCTCGACCGACGACGCGATGCGCTGGAGATCCTGGCGATACTGGACGGGCGAGCGGCCAGTCGATTTGCGGAAAACGCGGGCGAAGTAGTTGGCGTCGTTGAAGCCGCAGGCGGCGGCGATTTCCTTCACGCTTAAGTTCGTGTGGCGGATCGCGTCTAGGGCATTGGTCAGCCGGATACGCGTGATGTACTCGACGATGCGTTCGCCGGTCTCGCGGTGAAACAGTTTGGAGAGATGGCTGGCGGAGCAGCGCAGCTCGGCGGCGAGGGAATCACCGCTGAGCGTGGGATCGCCGATGTTGTTTCGGATCAGCCACTGGCAGCGGAAGGCGCGTTCGGTTTCGGAGTAGAGGCCGGCTTGCTGCTCCTCGACGATGGCGACGAGTAGGGCGAGTTCGGCGAGGAGGAGTCCCTTGATGGCGGTGTTGCGCGCGGGGCTTTGGTGAAAACGCAGGTCGGCGATGCGGTTCAGGTATTCGACGAGGTCGTTGAAAAATGGAGACGTGAAGAAATAGATGTCGTCGACGGCGGGGTGGCCGGCCGGCGACTCGTGCGCGACGTGGATGGCGACGGTGTCGTTGTAGTAGCAGACGACGACGTTTTCGAAGGGGCGGGCGCCGCTGCGGACGACCTCGCCATGCGGAACGCCCTTGGGCATGATGCCGATCTCGCCGGCGTCGAGCGTGAACCCCTGTTGGTCGGGAAAGGAAAAATCCGTCGCGCCGCCGAGCTGGATGAACAGCTCGGGTTTAAAGTGGTACTGCATGTGCGGATGCCGCTCGTAGAGGTGACGGCTTTGCGGGATGAGAAAGCGGCCGCGGCCTTTTTCGAGGGCGGCGATCTGACGGCGAAAGGTTTCGACGAAGAGCTGGCGGGAATCGGAGCCGCTTTTTTTTCGTTTCGCGGGTGTGAATCCGAGCATCGTTTTTGGGGTTGCCTGCATGTTGCGCGGTGGCCGGAGGCAATGCAGGCCCAAAGCAGACATCGCAGGAGATTTCTTCCGGTGGCGGAGATTTGTTTGGCGTTTGAAGAGCGGCCGTTTGGGATTTTCGGCCGCATGGCCTCGCTGATCGACACGCATACTCACCTCGAATCTTTCGCGCATAAAGGCGCGCTTGCGGACGCGTTGACGCGTGCGCGCGAAGCAGGGTTGGAGGCGATGATCACGATCGGCACGTCGCCGGATGACTGGGAGCTGTATCGCAAAATCGCCCGGGAGAACGCGGGCTTTGTCCGCTACACGGTGGGCGTGCATCCGTGCTCGGTGGATGAGTTGTGGCCGGACGCAGTGGCGCAGATCGAGGGGTTTTGGAGCCAGTTTTCGGAGCCGCCGCCGGTGGCGTTGGGCGAGTGTGGACTCGATCGGTTTCATTTGCCGAAGGATGATGCGGCGCAGGCGGAGAAGATCTTCCGCTGGCAGCGCGCTGCGTTTGCGGCGCAACTGGTGATCGCTGCGAAGTTGAAATGTCCGCTCGTGGTGCATTCGCGCGGGGCGTTTCGCGAGTCCGTGGAGATGATCGATGCGAGCGGGGTGGATTGGACGAAGGTGGTTTTTCACTGCTTCACCGAAGGCGAGGTCGAGATGGCCGAGCTCACACGGCGCGGCGGATACGGTTCGTTCACGGGCATCCTCACGTACAAGACGGCAGAGACGATCCGGGCGGCGGCGAAGGCGCAGGGGCTGTCGCGGTTCATGCTGGAGACGGATGCGCCTTATCTGACGCCGATGCCGCATCGTGGTAAGCCGAACGAGCCGGCTTACCTGAAGCACACGGCGGAATTTGCGGCACAGGTTTTCGGCGTGAGCTACGAGGAACTGGCGAAGGTCAGCACGGAGAATGCACGGCGGTTTTTCGGAATCTGATCAGCGAAGGCGGATAATCACTGATGCACACTGATGTGGGGGAATGTCGGGAATGAAAACCCGGCTTCACGGTGGAGCGTCCTGATCGAAAAAATGGAGACCGCGGAAGCGCTGAAGGGCGGAGGCGCGGACGGATTTGGGAAATAAAAAACCACGGAGTGTTTTCCGTGGTTTCGGGAGTTTCGTGCGCACTGTCTGCGACAACGAACAACGCGCCGGGACGGCGCGTTCCACCTTGCTTACGCCTCGTCGAATTTGCGGGCGAAGAGCTGGTCGAGCTCGTTGAGCATCTGGGTGGCGTCGTCGCCGGTGGCGAGGAACTTGACCTTCGAGCCTTTGCCGGCGGCGAGCATCATGAGGCCCATGATGCTTTTGCCGTTCACCTGTTCGTCGTCTTTTTCGACGAAAACATCGGCCTTAAATTTGTTGGTTATACGGACGATCATCGCAGCCGGACGGGCGTGGATGCCCATTTTGTTTTGAACCACCAGCTCTTTGGAAAGGGGCTTTCCTGCGGTCGTGACGTCGTTTTTATCCATTCGATTGGGTGCGCGCATGCTCGTGACGGGTGCCGTCGGCTTGCAACTCCAAAAACCTACCACAAACGTCCAAGTCCATGCCCCAGACCGCTATCATCGTTCCCTGCCGTCTCGAATCGACGCGTTTCCCGCGGAAACTGCTTCACGTGATCAAGGGCAAACCGCTGCTGCTGTGGGTCGCGGAACGGATCGCGCGGGAAGCGCCGGAGTTCCCGCTGTTTTTTGCAGTCGACGACGCCTTGCTCGCGGCGCCGTTGGAGAAGGCGGGTTTCCGGGCGATTCCGACCAGCGTGTCGCATCAGAGCGGCACGGATCGCATCGCCGAAGCCAACCGGATCGTGGGCGCGCAGCACGTGATCAACGTGCAGGCGGACGAGCCGCTCGTCTCAAGCGGGCAACTACGGGAGCTGGCGAAACTGATCGCGGGGCCGGTGGCGATGGCGACGCTCGCCACGCCGTTCACGACCGCGGCGG
>CAMLSH010000025.1 GCA_946482625.1 uncultured Opitutaceae bacterium | reverse complement strand
CGGCGCAGGCGTGGGCACGGCGCAACCGTCGACGCTCGCGAGCTTCCCCGAAGGCGCGCAATACACCACGGTCCTGCGCATCACGCGCAGCGGCACCGGGGAGTACACCATCGAGTCGCGTCTCCATGAAGGTGTTGGCACAACGGGCACCGTGCTCGTCACGTACAGTGGCGTGGCGACGGGGGCGACGTTCCTGACGGATAACTCCGACCATCTCGGCTTCGACGGACTCGCCTTCGGCGCCCGCGTATCCGGCACTGGCCAGACGATCGAGATCAACTCGGTCAATATCACGACCAACGCCTCGCTCATCCCCGTGCCGCGAATCACCGCGCAGCCGCAAGGTCAGACCGTGGGTGTGGGGCAGACGGCGACCTTCAGCGTTACCGCCGAAGGCACGGGCCTCACGTATCAGTGGTTCAAGAACGACGTCGCGATCAATGGTGCGACCGGCGCCAGCTACACTCTCGCGAGTGCGGCGGGCAACGATCAGGGCCAGTACAAGGTCGTCGTCACCAACGATCTCGGCGGACGGAGCACCAGCGCGCGCGCCGAGCTCATCGTGGACATCGCAGCGGGTACCAAAACACCGGATGGCTTTGCCCGTGCAGTCACCGGTGGCGGCAACCGTGCCGCCGTCACGGTGACGACAGCGGCCGATTTCAAAACCTACGCGGAGCAGACGGATCCCGCCGTCATCACGATTTCCGGCACGCTGAATGTCGCCGTCACCGGCAACTCGATCCGGGTGAAGTCCAACAAGACGATCCAGGGCATTGATGCGAATGCCACGATCATCGGCAGCATCTTTATCGGCGAGGGCATCGAGAACGTGCTCATCCGCGGGCTCAACATCACCAACCCGGGCACGACGCTCGGCAGTGACGGACGTTACACCGACGGCGGTGATGGCATCGGCATTGATGGCGCGAAGCACGTGTTCATCACGCATTGCACGATCTTCGATTGTGCTGACGGGCTGATCGACACGCGCTTGGGCGCGGACTTCGTCACGATCTCGTGGTGCGAATTCTACTACACAGCGGCGCAGCTCGATCACCGTTTCTCGAACATCGCCGACGGCTTCCTTGTTCGTAACTCGGCCGACGAAGTCATCGAGACTGGTGCGCCGCTGCGCCTCACCTTGCACCACAACTGGTGGTCCGACCGCTGCGATCAGCGCTTGCCGTCGAGCACGAACGGCCACGTTCACCTCTATAACAACTACTGGAACACGCCGAACAACTCGTATGCGTCGCTCGCGCGTGACGCCGCGCAGTTCCTGTCGGAGCACAATGCTTACGTGGACGTGAAAAGCCCGCTCTCGAAGAGCGACAATAACGCGTTGATCGCCGACGGCCTGATCCGCGCCATCGGCAATCTCTACACCAACATCACCGGCACCGCGCCTGACGCAGGCACCGACACCGTGTTCACGCCGACGTATTCCTACCAGATGCTCACCGCGTCGGATGTTGCGGGAGTTGTCACGCAGGGGGCCGGTAACACCGCCGGTGCGGCCTCCGCCTCGCTCAGCGAAGGCGCGGCCACGCTCAACGGCCCGTCGGGGGTCGTGCCGGTCAACACGAGTTTCACGCTCACGGCCAGCGTCACCGGTTTCACGCCGGTCTCGTATCAGTGGCGCAAGAACAACTTCGCGATCAACGGAGCGACGTCCGCCGCCTTCACGGTGGCTGCGATGAAATCGACCGATGAAGGTGCGTACACGCTCGCGATGACTAACGCCGCTGGCGACACGCTCGTCAGCGAATCGCATGCGATCGTGTACAGTTCTGCGCTGGTGCCGACGATCGTTACGCAACCGGTCAATCAATCTGCCACCGCCGGTTCGGCCGCAAACTTCGCGGTCGTGGCGGAAGGTGATGCGCCGCTCACCTACCAATGGCAGAAGAGCCTCAACGGCGTCTTCACCAACGTCACCGGCGCCACCTCGTCGTCCTTCGGTTTCACGAACGCGCAGTCGGTTCACGCCGGCCAGTATCGTGTGGTGATCAGCAACGCGGTGGGCACCGCGACCAGCGTGTCCGTCACGCTTACGGTGAATGCCGCCTCGACGGGCGGATCTTCCGGCGTGGTTGAGAATGGCAGTGGCGGCGGTGGTGGCTCGCCCTCGCTGTGGTTCCTCGGGGCGCTCGCGCTCCTGGTAGCGCTGCGCCGCCGGTTCCAGCGCGGTTGATCCCACGATCAGCCGCTTCCCTCGCAAAACTTCCAGCATTCCCCGAGCATTTTATGAAAACGTCCGCTTCCACCCGTCTCCTCATCGCGCCCATCGCCGGTTTCGCGCTGGCCGCTCTTCCCGCCGGCGTGGCCCAAGAACCCGCGCCTGCGCCCGCTGCGACCGCGCCTGCTGCGACCGGAATTTTTTCCGGCCGCGTGTACAACAATGCCACCGGTTCCTATCTCCGCGATGCGGAGGTGCGGGACATCGAGACTGGCCGGAGCGCCACCACCGATGTGGACGGCAGTTTCTCGCTCACACTTCCCGCCGGCTCGCGCAAACTTCGCGTCACGTACTTCGGTCTCGAGGGTCGCGAGGTCAGCGTCGTGATCACCGCCGGCGAGCGCAGCACGCAGGAAATCGGGCTGCAGGATGCCGACTACGGCGAGACCATCTCGCTCGAGGCCTTTGTCGTGGCTGGCGAAAAGGAAGGCCGCGCGGCTGCAGTCTCGCGCCAGAAGGAAGCGGAGAACATGGTGACGATGATTTCGTCGGACGAGTTCGCCAACGTCTCCGGCGGCAACGTCGGCGATTTCCTGCGCAATGTCCCCGGTTTCAGCATCGAATATTCCGGCGACGATCCGCGTTCGATCAGTGTGCGCGGACAGGACCCAAACATGAACACCGTCACGGTGAACGGCATGCGCTCGGCCAACGCGGCGAGCGGCAACGCGAACCGCCAGTTCGAGCTCGACCAGATTTCGCTTCAGGACGTGGAGTCGGTCGAGATCTTCAAGGCGCCGCCCGCGTCGATGGATGCGGACTCCGGCGGCGGCACGGTGAACATGACGAGCAAGAGCGCGTTCAAGACGAAGGGTCGTCGTATCAATTACACCATCCTTGCGAATGCGAAGAGCAACGCACTCACCTTTGACCAGGAGCCGATGCCGGACCACGAGGGAACGTTCAAGATCCGGCCCAGCGCGACGCTTTCCTACTCGGAGGCATTTTTCGAGAACCGGCTGGGTATCGCGGTCACGGGCAATTTCAACGAGACGTACTCGCACGGCATCTCCGTGCAGAAGAGTTATCGCATGACTGGGACGCGCAGCGGCTACCGAGGCACGGATGCCGGAGCGTACGATCCAGTGACGGGAGCATATCTCTACGACGTGAATTCACCGCGGGGTATTTATCCCACGAATTTTTCGTACGCCGTTTCTCCTGGCATCACGACACGCGCGTCGTTCTCGGTGAACCTCGACTTCAAGCTGAGCGAGAACACGACGCTGTGGACGCGCAATCAGATCAACACGAGCCTGATCTCCGGAGGCGGGCAGACCTTCGAGCTGGGCGTCGCCTCGCCCAACACGGGCGATACGGACCAGAGCAGCAGCGTGGCCACCGACTGGTCGGCGACGCACTGGACGGCGCACCCGGCCGATCCCGGGTTCGAGCAGGCCAGCGGCAACTATGCGAAGGTCGCCGGCGAATATCTCTACAAACGCGGCACCGGCACGACTTTTTCGATCGGTGCCGACCAGAAGTTCGCGAATTGGAAGATCAACTACGCCGCCTCGACTTCGCTTTCGACCAATCACTACGACAACAAGGATGACATGCCTGTGCCCCAGGTGGAGATGTTGCTGCGGGGTATCGGCTACACCGTTGATGCGCCCAACGGCACGAACTATCCCTCGTTTTATCAGACGAGCGGTCCTGACTTTTTTGATCTCGGCAATTTTACCAGCAATGTGGGGACGGCCACCGGCTCGCGCGTGAGCGGCACCCGCGTGCGCACGCGCCTCGACGGAAGCGGTAACGTCATCCTCCTCAATCGCGATACCTCGCTCTATCCTGTGCTGCCGCCGTCGGGCTCGCTCGTGTATGACTTCCCGCTCATGTTCAATCCCGATGGCACTGGTTCGATCACCAAGACGGCCGGGGGCTTCAGCAACACGGGCAACCGCGCGGTGCTCACGTACCCGGAGGTGTTGACGGATTCCACCGATGCGTCGCCGTTTCGTCTGCGCAACAGCCGGCGCGTGAACTCCACTGACCTGTTCAACACGGCGAAGGTCGATGTGCGCCGTTCATTTAACACGCGTATCCCGTTTTATCTGCAGATGGGCGCGCAGGTGCGCCAGCAGAACCGCGACATCGACAAGTGGGGCCAGACGCGCTGGAGCTACGCGGGTGACGCCGCGGACAAAGCGGCGTTCGCCGCCGCTGCTGCTGCTGTCGCCGCCAACGATTCCACTGCTACAGCCCAACTGGCCGCGGCGGATGCCAATATGCGGGCAAAGCTCGGCGCGCATCTGGCCGGCTTCAAGGCAACGGGGTACCCTCAGCCGGGCGGGTATACGGTGCCCAACTACAACCTCGATGCGATCAATCGCTTCTTCGTGGCGAATCCAGGCCTCTTCACCGAGGACATGGCCTATCGCATCGCGACCGAGGGCGAAGGGTTGAAGTCCATTCAGGAGCGCGTCACTGCGGGCTACGCCATGGCCAATTTCAAGCTGGGGCGTCTTGGCGTACTGGCTGGCGTGCGTTACGAACTCACCGAAGGCGAAGGTACCGGCGCGATCACGGACAACGAGGCCGCGCGCGATGCGGCGTTGAACCAGATGCTGGCGTATGTGCAGGGCAAGGGGTACGCGACGATCAACGACGCCTATCAGGCATCGCTCTCGCCCACTGCCGATTATTATACGGCGACGATGCTCACGAGTTTCCGGGCGGACGCGGCCGAGCTGGCGCGTGTGCGCTACGCGCGCCGCCAGACGCTGAGCCAAGATTACGACGACTTTTTCCCGAACCTGCAGTTGAAGTACACGCTCACCGACAACTTTCTGCTGCGCGGCAGCTACAACAAAACCATCGGTCGACAGAATTTCGAAAACATTATCCCCGGTTACAGCGTCACGCCTCCCGGCGGCGAGGAAGTGGCGAACGTCGTGAATGCGACCAACCCGCTGCTGAAGCCCGTGTACTTCGATAATTTCGAGGTGAGTCTGGAGCGCTACCTGAGCCCGAGCGGTCTTTTCTCGGTCAATGGTTACTATAAGGACGTGAAGAACTACGTCTTCGAAACCGAGGAAACGATCGAGGCGGGTGTGGACTACGGTTACGACCTGAGCGCATACATCGGCGACACGCTTCGTCGCAAAGTGAATGGCGGCAAAGGCACGATCTGGGGCGTGGAAGCGTCGTACTCACAAGGCTTGGGAGCGTTTTCGGAATCGCTGCGGCCCTTCACGGTGTTCGCGAACTACACTTACCAAGAGGGAGAATCTACTGCGTCTTACGACGGCTCGGCCACATCGACTACGCTGCCGATGCTACGTTTCGTTCCCAAGATGGCTAACGCGGGCATCAGCTTCCGCTCGGGACCGTATAACCTCAGCCTCAAGACGAATTGGAAAAGCGACTACGCTCAGGCGCTAACGTTCGAGTCCACCACGCAGCAGACGATGATCACCTACGTGGAGCAGCGCGCGACGCTCGATCTCTCGGCGGCATACACGTTCCACAAGCGGCACTCGTTTTTCGTGGAGGTGAAAAACCTCACCAACGAGCCGGTGCGGCAGTATCTCGTGAAGCGGGAGTGGATGCGTTCGTATAACGTTTATGGCGCCACGATCTTCGCCGGCTTCAAGGGGTCGTTCTGAATGCGCACGGTTTTTCCGAAACCGGGTCAGTCAACGATGAGCATGACGAAGCGGTTGATCGCGTCGGAGAATGGCGGACGCTGGTCCTCGCCCCACGTACCGCGCGCCGAACTCCCCTTGGCGACGCGGATATCCCCCTTCGGCACTGTCAGGGTGCCGGTATTGGTTAGTTAGGTTAGTTATCAAGGGAAACCCGGCGTGCGTGAGAACACGCCGGGTTTTTGATTTTCGCCCGCGACGGAAGGCATGGCGGCAGGCGTTCGGCGACCGGTGGCAAAGCGCCCGGATGGCGGCGCTGCGGCTAGAGCTCTTTTTTGATCTTCGCGACCACGGCGGGATTTTCCGCGAGGTAGCGGCTGAGCGCTTCGATGGCGCTGAAGGTCTCGGGGCTCACGTGGTGCTCCATGCCTTCGACGTCGTGGGCGATGACGGCTTCATCGAGACCGAATTGGCGGAGAAAGTTGGTCAGCAGTTCGTGGCGGTGCGCGATGCGTCGAGCCACTTCTTCGCCGGCATTCGTGAGCACCATGCCGCGATATTTTTCGTATTTCACCAGGCCTTCGGCATCGAGCCGCTGGATCATGGTGGTGACGCTCGCTTGGGAAATCTTCAGCTCGGCCGCGATGTCGACGACGCGCGCGTAGCCTTTTTTCTGAATGAGCTCCCGGATGCGTTCCAGATAGTCCTCGACCGCGGCGGTGGTGCGGGGGGGCTGGGGGCTGGGAGGTTTTTCGGCCACGAAGAGGGAAGTGCTCCGGGCCTTGCGAACAACTGAACGCCGCCCCGGGCGGTCAGGTTATTTCTTGGCTGCTTTTTGGGCGCGGTAGACGACGCGGAACATCTGAATCGCGAGCCAGAAGACACCGCTGATGCACGCGGCGGCGAGGCCGGCCCAGAGGTTGATCCAGAACACCTCGTTCGAGGGGACGTGGATTCTGAAGAGGTTGAACATCAGAACGAAGAAGCCACCGACGAGGATCGCATCGACGATGAGGCTGACGGGAGTGACGGCGGATTTCTTTTCGGACTGGGCCATGGAGCGGAAAAAGGCGCAGAAGCCGGGGGTTGTCCACGGCTTTTTTCGAGTGTGACGGACTGAGCGCGGAGCAATTGGTGGGATGATCAGCGGTTCAGGTATTTCGCGATGGCTTGCGACCGGGAGTTGACGTGGAGTTTTTCGTAGATGCGACGGACGTAGGTATCGACGGTCATGAGGCTGAGGCTGAGGGATTCGGCGATTTCCTTGTAGAGGTAGCCTTTGGCGAGGAGATCGAGGACGGTGCGCTCGCGCGGGGAGAGGACTTCGATATCGGTGCGTTCTGGGGAGGTGGCGGAGGTTTTGGTGAAAGACTGGACGACTTTGCGGGCGATGGCGCAGCTCATGGGGGAGCCGCCTTGGGAGATTTGTTTGATGGCGGTGAGGAGCTGGGTGCGACGTGTGCCTTTGAGGAGGTAGCCGGTGGCGCCGGCGGAGAGGGCGGCGAAGATGTGGTCGGCGTCGGCGTAGACGGTGAGCATGAGGAACTGCGTATCCGGTAGTTGGGGCTTGAGGAGGCGGACGCACTCGATGCCGTTGAGGAGGGGGACGTTGATGTCCATGAGGACGACGTCGGGTTTGTCTTGAGGGATGAGTTCGAGGGCGGACTCGGTGTCGGGGTGTTCGCGGACGAACTCAAGTTGGTCGTTTTGCTGGATCAGTTCCTTGAGGATCTGGCGGGTGGGTTCGTCGTCATCGACGATGGAGACTCGGAGCTTCATGGCGTGGAGGCGAGGTGGGCGGTGAGGGTGACGAGGGTGCCGCGCGGCTGGGCGGCGGCGATGGCGAGGGTGCCGCCGATGGACTCCATGCGGGAGTGCATGTTTTTGATGCCGTTGCGGCGGGAGGGGGTGTCGGTGGCGGTGGCCAGACCCACGCCGTTGTCGGTAATAGTGAGGGTGAGATCGTCGCCGCGGACATCGAGTTCTATGACGACGTCGGTGGCGCGGGCATGTTTCACGATATTGTTGAGCGCTTCTTTGCAGGTGAGAAAAAGGTGGTGGCGGAACTGGGCGGTGAGGACGCGGTTGGGGAGGGTTTCGGGGATGAGGACCCGGCAGCGGAGACCGGCGTCGGAGAGGTAGCCTTGGGCGAATTCGCCGATGTAGTTGGCGACGCTTTCGAGGTCGTCGTTCTTGGGGTTCACGGCCCAGACGATTTCATCCATGGACTGGGTGAGGTCGCTGACGGTGCGGTAGATGCGGTCGAGCTGAGCTTCGCCTTCGTTTTTTTGCGCGGACTGCGTGAGGAGACTGATGCGGGTGAGGCCGGCGCCGAGGTCGTCGTGAATGTTTTTAGCGATGCGGGCGCGTTCCTGTTCGAGGGCGGCGTCGTGTTCGAGGCGGGCGAGTTTGTGGTGGAGGCGGCGGTGCGACCAGCGGCGGACGGCGAGGACGAGAATGGCCGCGACGGCGGCGATGGTGGCGGCGAGAAACCAAGGGGTTTGCCACCACGCGGCGGTGACGGTGAAAGGGAAGGTCGCGCGGGATTCGCTGCCGGGGAGGCCGGCGATGCGTGCGGAGAGTTCGAAGGTGTATCTGCCGGGAGGGAGGCGCGGGTATTCGGCGAGGCCGTCGGTGTCGGCTTCGGCCCAGTTGTTGTCGAAGCCGGCGAGGCGGTGGCGGATTTGGACGCGTTCGGGCGTAGCGAGGCAGAGGGTGGAGTATCGGAGTGAAACGAGGCGTGGACGGGGCGGGACGCGAGGACGGGCGTTGGAGTCGGAGTCGAGGAGGGTGCCGTCGCTGGCGAGGGAGTGGATCTCCGTGCGGAGGGAGGTGCGGGTGGCGCGGACTTTGGCGGGGTCGATGGCGACGACGCCCTGGCGCGTGGTGAAAAGGAGGATGCCGGCGGCGGTTTTCCAGACGGCGGGCTGGTGGGTGCTGAGGCAGGTGGCCTCGGCGAGGCCTTCGTCGAGGCCGATGGGTGCGGGCCGGAGGCGGGGGATGCGGCCGGCGAGGAGGTCTTCAATTTCGTCGGGGTCCAGGCGGAAAATCCCGGTGGGCGAGCCGAGCCAGAGCGAGCCCGAGTCGTCGGCGATAATCTGGGTGATGTTGTCGGATGGGAGGCCGTCGCGGGAGGAGAGGCGGCGGGCGCCGTGCGCATCCAAGCGCAGGATACCGGCGCGGGATGTGCCGATCCAGGCGGTGCCGGTGGGATCGAAGTGGATAGACTGGATGATGCCGGTACCGGGGGGAGTGGAGACCGGGAGGAATTTTTCGCCGTCGAGGCGGTGGATGGAGCCACCTTCGGAGCCGGTCCAGAGACGGCCCTTGGCGTCTTCGGCGAAGGTGGCGACGCGGGGAGAGGAGAGGCCGTCTGCGGAGGAGAAGCGTCTGAGGGCGTTGTGCCGGAGGCGGCCGATCCCGCCGCGAGGGATGGCGAACCAGAGGTCGCCGTCGCGGGCGGCGAAAAGGATGCGGGGGGCGTTTTCGCCGGTGAGGGTTTCGTCGTCGTCGATGGTACGGTCGAAGCCGGAGTCGGTGATGTAGTGGAGGCCGTAGGGACTGCTGGCCCAGATGCGGCCGCTTTTGGCGGGGACGACTGAGAGGGCGCTGAAATTTTCCCTGCGGTCGGGGCGGGCGACGATGACGGCGCGGTTGCCGGTGTTGAGGTACGAGACGCCTCCGTCGCGATTGGCGAACCAGAGACGGCGGTCGGAATCTTCGCAGACGGCGAGGCTGTGATTTTCGAGGAGGCCGTTGGCGCGGTTGAAGGTGGCGATGGTGGCGGGAGAGACGCGGATGAGACCCGAGCCGTTAGTGCCGGCCCAGATGTTGCCGTGGGTGTCTTCGAGGAGGGCGGAGATGTCTTCAGGGACCGGGATGACGCGGGCGACTTCGCCGCCGGGTGTCCAGCGCCGGAGGCCGCGGGAGCGAGTGCCGAGCCAGAGGGCGCCGGTGGAATCTTCGAGGATAGCTTGGAGAAAATGGGCGCCGGTACTGGTATCGATTTTGTCGATATGCGCGATGGCGCCGTCTTTGAATTTGAGGAGGTGTTCGTCGGCGACGATCCATGGGCCGTCTTTGCGGGAGGAGGCGATGCGGAGACGTTCGTGTCCGGCGCCGGCGGGGACGCGGATGAGCGCGCCGTGTTCGTAGCGGGCGAGGAAGGTGCCGCCGGCGAGCCAGACGCTGCCGGTGCCGTCGCGAGCGAATTGAACGGGGTCGTCGGGGCTGAGGCCGTGGGAGGCGTCGAAGATGTGGCGGGAGTCGCCTTCGACGCGGAGGGCGACTCCGCCCTGGAATCCGATCCAGTAGGCGTTTTTGTTTTCGCGGAAAACGGATTCGACGGGAGTCTGCGCGAGAGCAGGGGGAAGGGGTTGGGGAACGAGTTCATCGCCGGCGAGGCGGACGATGCCGCCGGAGGGCAGAGCGATCAGCAGGTCGGCGCCGATCCGTGCTTTGGAAAGCGCGATAAATCTTCGGTGGCGGGGGACCGCGATAGACGGGTCATGCGGAATGATGGGCATGAAGTTTTTCCCGTCGAAACGAACAAGTCCTGCGGGCGTTCCGATATACAGGTATCCGTCGCGGCTCTGGCCGAGGCTGGCGATTTCGTTGCTCGGGAGACCATCGCGCTGGGTCCAGATGCGCCACGAGTGGCTGGGGATAATCGTTGGTTGCGCTGATGCGAAAGAGGCCGCGACGAAGATCAATCCGACGGTAACGACGAACACTGCAGACCGGAAAAATGAGGGGAGGCGCGGCATGGATTTCACGTGCGTGTGACAGGCGCAGAAGGAGTGCTGCGACTGAGCGTAGGACCGGGAACGGAGCGGTGGAAGCCCGGGGCTGCTGACGTGCGAGACAGGCCTGTCACGTGTTCTCGGTACAAGACGCCGGTGCATGGATTTGTTATGTTTCGATTACTGTAGTCGGCACCCACGGCGTCAGTCGTTCGGTTCTTCTTCAGTCATTCCCCTCACACCTAGCCCCGAAGCCGGCTTCATTTCGAAGCCGGTTAATCCTCGATCAATAAATCCGCCATTCCTCCTCCCGAGGATGGTGCGGTTGTTGTCTTGAATACTGTTCGGGATGCGTGCCACACGCGCCTTGAGCTCTCCCGTCTGCACACCGGGTGGCAGCCTCAATGCCCTGCGCGAACACGGCCTCCGGCGATTCATTTTCGCTGAGCAGGCCGGGCATTCATCCGGACCGAAGCGAGGTGTCGTGCCCTGTCCATAATCCCAACCCAAGCCTGCGCGTTAGCGCGCGCACCTACCCAGCATACCGTCATGAACTCCAAGACCCCACCCCGTCCGTTAATGCCCCGCCTGCTGCTGTCAGCGGGCGTAGCGATTTCTCCGCCCGTGATGGCGCCGACCATGCTCGTCGCGGCGTCGCTGGCGACTGTCACCGCTCGCGCTCAAGAAGCGGCCACCGGCACCGTCGAGGGCCGTGTGATCAACCCGGTAAACCAAAATTATCTGAGCAAGGCAGCGGTCTCCGTCGAAGGTACGAACCTTCAGGTACTCACGAATGACTTCGGGGAATATCGACTGCGCAACGTGCCCGCCGGGCAGGCGAGGATCGTCGTGAAATTCACCGGTCAGGAAACGGTGGTCACGACGGTGACCGTCGAAGGCGGCAAGACGGTGCTGCAGGATATCTCCATCGGCGCGCAAACAGCCGAGGCCGGCGAAGACGGGGCGCTGGTGCTAAACGAGTTCATCGTGCAGTCGCAGCGCTATCGTACCGCGCAGGAAATCGCGGTGAACGAAGAGCGGAATTCCACCAACATCAAAAACGTGGTGGCGACCGATTCGCTCGGTTTCGTGACTGACGGCAACATCGCGGAGTTCGTGAAATTTCTGCCCGGCATCGATATCGAATACGGCGGCAATTATGTGAATCCCAACGATGCGACCGGCATTGGCGTGCGCGGTTTCGGGCCCGAGGACACGGCGATCATGATTGATGGCATGCCGGTTTCGAGCGCATCGCCGGCGAGCCTCACTCGCGCGATCGGCATGGACATGCTCTCGATCAACAACGCGTCGCGCATCGAGGTCATCAAGGTGGCGACACCGGACATGGCGAACAATTCACCCGGCGGCGCGATCAACCTGATCACGCGAAGCGCCTTTGAATACGCGCGCCCTACCTACAACGTGGATTTCACGATCACGGGAAATACGAACAACACGAAGATCTTCGAAAAGTCTCCCGGTCCGGCCTCCGATTCCACATACCATACGCTTCCTGGTCTGCGTGTTTCGGTCGCGGTGCCGTTGTCGGATAAGCTCGGTTTCTCTGCATCCGTTTCCTCTGACAACAAATACAGCTCGGCCGAGTCGTTTAGCGGCCGTTGGCGCATGACGCCGGGAAGTTTGAATCTTACCCCGATCGGTGGCACTACCGGCACACCGCTTGCCAACGCCAGCGGTCCGGCGAGCCTGGCAAATCCGTACCTCGATCGCGTGCAGATCACCGACTCGCCGTGGAATACGTTCAAGCAGTCGGGCAACTTCAAGGTGGATTGGCGCGCGCTGCCTTCTCTCACGCTCAACTTCAACATTCAGCATTCCCGCTACACCGGCATTAATGTGGACCGCCGCTTGCAGTTCCAAATGGGCACCAGCGGATCGCAAGGCGCTCAGGACTGGGGCCCGGATTATGTGCAAACCTACCAGCGCAACGGATCGTTCAATGTGAGTAACACGGCGACGGAGATGACGCTCACTTCGCGCGACAAGGAGGGCGAGACGACCTCCGGATACATCAAGGCGAATTTCCGCAAAGGCCCGTGGACGATCGATGCCAGCGGAAGCCATTCGGAGTCGTATGGGCATTTCGAGGACGTGAAGAACGGGCACTTCTCCGGCCTCGATTTGCGACTTCAGACTGGGCGCATCGACTTCTACGGCATTCACGAGGCGATCCCGTCGACGATCGCTGTCTGGAATAATTCTGGCGTTCCAATCGATTACACGAAGCTGGAAAACTTCACTACGGACAGCACGCTCAACGCGCAGTCGGGGGAAGCGTACCAGCGCGACATTCAGAAAAACTACAACTTGGACGTCCGCTACGATCTCGACTTCCTGCCGTTTTCGACGGGCGTGAAAGTCGGCGTCGCGCGTTCGGTGAAGGACGCCCGGAAATGGGGGCGTGGAACGGGCTATAAGATGCGGTACACCGGGCCTACCCTCACGGTGGATCAGCTCAAGGACAACTACTCCAGCGGTCCGATCTTTGGTATCGCCGGAAATCAGGAATGGGCCAGCACGTACAAGCTTTACGATATCTACCAGGCCAACCCGGAGTGGTTCGATCCCGACTTCGATGTGGGAATCCAGAAGGATAATTACAACAGCCGGATCAGCCAGACGCGCTCGATCGCGGAGACCACCGATTCGGGCTACGCAATGATCGATGCCGGCTTCTTCAACAATCGATTGAAGCTGATCACGGGTGTCCGTCAGTCTCGAAAAAAGCTCGAAGGCTATCAGGGTTATGTGGACAGCAAGTTCAACTATGTGCGCCTGCCGAACGGCATGGTTTACACCGACAGCATCTACACGCAGGGCGTGAAGTATGACGGCAGCACCGGCCCGATCTCAACGGGCGGCAACTATGCCCGCGATGCCGTGATCACCGACACCGCTTTGCGAGCCCGCATGCAGGCGGCCGGGGCGATCATTCCCGACCAGCTTGAGTTGGCGCCGAACGGAGTCTCCAACGGTAATCAGAATAACAACCTGCGGCTGGCGATGGAGCGCTACAAGACGCGTTCGCTTAATCTCAAGCGCACCGATCCCGAAACACCGCAGGTGCAGGTGGCCTACGAGTTCACGGACAGTTTGCAGCTGAAGTTGGCCTGGAGCCGCGAGACGAAGCTCCAGAATTTGGAGTCCGGTTCCCGCGGTGGCATCCTGACGGGTGGAAATAGCCTGAATATTAACGAAAACCTGAACTACGCCGGCGAATTCGGTGGTCAGGGAACTGTCCAGATCTCCAATGCGAATCTGCAGCCGGAAATCACCAACTCCTGGAATGCAGAGGTGAGCTATTATTCGAAGTCTGGCGGCAAGATCAGCGTGGCCTACTTCTACAAGGACATCGAAAACCTCTGGGATGAAGAAGAGGTGTATAACAACAGCCCGGAATACGCTTCGATCCTGAACTCGTATGGCTTCACGCCTGCGGACTTCCCCAACTGGCGGTTGGTCTCCACGATCAACTCGGCGGCCAAAGCGAACCGCCAAGGTGTTGAATTGAGCGTGACTCAGAACCTCGGCTTCATGGGCCGCTGGGCGGCGCCGTTCGACATGTTCTTCACTTACTCGCATCGGCCGAATGCTGAAGGCGATATGCCGGAGGATCCCGCGCGCGGATACATCACTAAGCTCCCGTCCAGGGACAAATACACCGCCGGCCTTTCGTATAGCATCGCCCGCTTCTCGTTGCAGGCGCGGGGCACGTATGAAGAGAGCGGTATCACACGGGCGGGGACGGTCTCGTATACCGCGCCGGGCGAAAGCACCGCCAGCCGTTACCAGCTCTACAACATGCTGCCGTCGGAGTTTAGGTTGAACCTGCAGGCCGATTATCGCCTCTCGAAGCGCTACTCTGTGTTCCTTAAGGCCGACAACGTGCTCCGTTCTCACACGTATGCGAAAGTGTCGGACGTGATGACAGGAATCATGCCCGATTACGCCCACCACACGCGGCACGGCCGCTACGGCGTGGCGATCGTGGCAGGCGTCAGCGCGGTGTTCTGAGTTCGCTCACGCACGGAGGTCTCGCGTGAACCGCGGGACCTCCCGTTCGTTGGATCGAAGGTGGATGGCGAAAAACGATCAGTTGATGCAAACGGCGGTCAAAGTGACGATACGCGATGTCGCAAGGGAAGCGGGGGTGGCGATGGGGACGGTTTCGCGGGTGTTGAATTTGCGCCGGGATGTGGGGGCGGATTTGGTGCGGCGGGTAATGGAGGCCGTGCGAGCGACGGGATATGTGTACAGCGCGCGGGTGAACGCAGGCGCGCGGAAGACGGGGAAGGCCGGTGGGGATATCGGGGCGTTATTTTTTGGCGGCGGCGAGGGTGCGCTGGCGAGGGCGGATGCGTTGGGGTTATTGCAAGACATCGAGCGGGAGCTGGCGTTGAAGGGACGCAACTTGGTGGTGGGACGAATTTCCCGAGAGGCGATGACGCCTCCTTTTCTGACGAGGCGGCGGGTGGACGGACTGCTGTTGATCCCACTCGGGTTGGAGCCGGCGGAGTCGCGCTGGCTCCAGGAGGCCTATGAGGGCGTGCGGGCATTTCCGCATGTGTGGCTAAAGACACGACCGGCGGTGGCGGGGGGAGATCTCTGCGGATCGGATGTGCGGCGGGCGGGTTTTCTGGCGGCGGATTATCTAGCCAAGCGCGGTCACCGGCGGGTGGGCTTTTTTTGCGCGGGGGCAGGACCTTACGATGCGGTGTTGCTGCGAGCAGCGTTCACGGCGGCGGCGCGGGCGAACGGGCTGGAGTCGTCGTTGCTCGATCTGTTGTTCGCGAAGGCAGCGGGCGGGCCGGCGGCGGAGGCGGGGAGATTGTTCGAATTTTTCCTCGAGGTGGAGGATCGGTTGCGACCGACGGCGTTGTTCGTGCCGTCCTATGAGGTCGCGACGTATTTTTCGGAGTTACTCGCAGGAGCGGGGATGAGCGTGGGGCTGCTCACGTGCTCCCCGGAACGGATGGCTGGGGCGGTGGGCGGTCGACTGACGATGATCGATATGCGTTTCGATTCGTTGTGCGCTCGGGCGGTGGAGCAGTTGCTTTTGCGGATACGTAATCTAATCGAGGATACGGACTGGCTGAATCTGTCGCTGGAGCCGGTGGTGATCGAGCGGGGATCGGTGGGGCAGGTGGCCGGCGATCGCTGCGATGGTTGGGAACAGACTTCGCGGTTGGATCACGCGCGCTCGGTTGGTGGGGCAAGGTGCGCGGAGTCGAACGCGGCGGATTAAGGATAATCCGCCCTGCCTTCGGAAAAACGCGCCGGGACGGCGCGTTCCACCCCTGAGTCCCCGGAGACGGTTAGGGACCGGCGGATTTTTTGCGGCGGAGTTCGTGGGCTTTGGCTACGGAGAGGAATTCGTAGAAGCCGTGGAGCTTGGCGAAGTAGTAACCGGCGCGGCCGTCGAGGAGGCCGAGTTGGAAAAAATAGACGTAGGCGAAACGGAGCGT
>CAMLSH010000024.1 GCA_946482625.1 uncultured Opitutaceae bacterium | reverse complement strand
ATCCCATGCCTGCGTCTGTGAAATCCAGCCCCGTCATCCCGCTGTTTTCCAACCCCTCGCATCCATGAAACCACCCCGCCGCCGGATTGTTTTTGCCGCCGCCGCCTCGCTCTGTCCCCTCCTCGTCGCGTCCGAAGTGACCGGCCAGACCCTCCCGACGGATCCTCCTCCCGCGGTCGATCTCGCCACGATGCCCGATCCCCTCGAGCCGGTCGTCCAGCTCTCCCCCTTCGAGGTCACCACGGATCAAGATCGTGGATACGTCGCCGTCAATTCGCTCGCCGGCGGACGCACCAACACGCCGCTCCGCCTCACGCCGTCGGCCATCTCGTCGCTCACCCGCGGTTTTCTCGACGATCTTCAGATCACCAACATCCGCGATTCGTTTGCGTGGACGCTCAACGTCGCTCCGGGAAACATCCGCCAAAACGAGACGCCCTTCGGCGACTACGAGTTTAACTTCCGCGGCACCGGATCGACCGGTAACTACCCGACGCGCAACTACTTTTTGTACTACGGTGTCGGTGATTCCTATAACACCGAACGATTCGAATTCGCCCGCGGCCCCAACTCGATCCTTTTCGGTGACGCCCAGCTCGGCGGTGTCGCCACCACCTTCACCAAGGTGCCCTCGCTGACGAAAAACCTCGGCCAGCTCCTTCTTCAGTACGACACCTTCGACGGCAAACGCGCCACCCTCGACGCCAACCAAGCCGTCAACGAGCGCTTGGCGATCCGCGTCAACGCCCTCTACGAACGCGCCGCCGGTTGGCGGGACAACGCCACCTCACGACACGACGCCGGCACGGTCGCCGTGCTCTACAAATTTTCCGACGACACCCAGCTCCGCGCCGAGGGCGAGATCGGCCGCGTGGAGAAAAAAATCTACTCCACCAACTACTTCGATCAGGCTTCCTTCTGGGACCGCACCACGACGTACGACGGCACCACGCCCATCGCCGACACGCAGGCGGCCGGCGTGAACACGTTCAGTTCCACGCCTTACTACGTATTCATCCCCGGGGTACCGCAGGCCGGCTACAGCGACTGGTCCACCTTCTACCGCACCAACGGCTCCGGCCTCGCGCTCGACACCGCCCCGCGCACCGGCCTGGCCAATTCGCCCGTCCTTCCCAAACGCGAATTCAACCTCGGCCCACCCGACTCCGACGCCACGGTGCGCTACCACAGCCTCACCGCGTGGCTCGACCACCGCTTCACCGAACGCCTCCAAGGTCAGCTCTCTGCGTACACCTTCGACGACCGTCGCGAGGCCAGGAACACCGAGATTTTCAACGCCTACCAGATCGACGTGAACACCGTGCTCCCCAACGGCGATCCCAACCCTAAGTTCGGCGTCCCCTTCGCGGAAACCAGCCCATCCCGCCAGAAACAAAGCCGCGGTGTGGACGAAATCCGCGCACTGCTCACGTATCAGTTTTCCTTGGACTGGGCAGACTTGACTCAGCGTTTCAGTGTCGGCGGCGGCTTTCGTCGCGAGGATTTTTCGGTGAAGACGAACAACCTTCGTCAGGTCGACGGCCCCTCACAAAATCCAGAGATCAACGCTCCGGAGAACGTCGTCCGCTACCGCCTCTACTGGGACGAACCTCTGCGCTACCACCTCGGCGGCCTCCCCTCGGCCCCCGGCTACACGTTCGAGTACGCGCCCGTCGGCTGGTTTTACCACGAGAAAAAGGAGCTGAGGTATTCGCAGATCGCCTCGCACACCACGCTGTGGGACGAACGGGTTTCCATTCTGCTCGGCCTGCGCGCTGACCACGTGGATCGCGATCTGCAAAACCCCATCTACAGCAACGGCCCCACGCGGCTCGGTCCGAAGATGAGCGACAGCGCGAGCGCCGTCACGTCCTCGGCCGGCTTTGTCGTGTATCCAATAAAATCCATCGGCGCGTTCTTCAACTACTCGGAAAATTTTGCGCCCGTCAGCGCCGGTCCCAACCAAATTGACGGCAGCTCCTTCGGCCCCACGCGCGGGCGCGGCGTCGACTACGGGCTGAAGCTCACGCTCCTCGAGGGGATGATCTACGGCACCGCGAGCCGCTACGAATCGACGCAAAGCGGGCGCATGGCCGGCGACGGCAAGATCGGCATCGTCCGCGGCATCTGGACCAATTTCGGCTCCACTGATCCGGCGCTCACGACCATCGACTACCGCGACACCGAAGCACTCGAAGCCACCGGCTATGAATTCGAGATCGTCGCCAACCCCACCAAAAACCTCCGTGTCAGCGCCGGCATGTCATTCCCCGAGACAGAGACCATCGATCTGCTTCCCGGCTTGAAAGCCTACTACGCGCGCAACATCGCGACCTGGCAGGCGGCCATCACCAACGGCACTGCGGCCAATCCCACCGCGCTCCAGGCCGATCTCGATAATCTCCGCCAGGCCCTCGCCAACGCCAGCGCCGGCACGACGCTCAATGGCACGCACAAATACATGGCCAACGTCTACGCGACCTACGAGTTCGTCGACGGCCCGCTCGACGGATTCTCGATCGGCGCAGGCGCCTGGTCGCGCGGCCGCCAGAAGATCGGCAGCGCCGACCCGCGCATCCTCTACGGCATCGACGCGCCCACCGACCAACAACGCAACGACGCCGCCTTCGTTTACCAGTATTCGCCAGAATATTACTCCGTGGCCGCCCACCTCGCGTATGAAACCGAGATCGATGGCCGACGCGCCAAATTCCAGATCAACATTTCCAACCTGCTCGATAACGACGACCCGCTCTACCTCTCCTACAACACCTATCGCCAAGGCGGCCTGCCCACCGCGCCGCTCATCCAGCAACGCGGATTCTACAATCTGCAGGACCCGCGCAAAATCACCTTAACCGCCACGTTCGAGTTTTGAGGCGGCTGCCCTCCGCCTTTGGCTCACACCTTCCGCTTAGGCAGCGTGAAATAAAACCGCGACCCGCCTCCCTCGCGCGGTTCGTACCCCGTGCGGCCACCGAGCAGGTCGATCAACCGTTGCACGACCGCGAGGCCAAAGCCACGCGCCGCGCCTGACTCGGCCAGACGGTGAAACGGCGTGAACAACGCTCCCCGTCGATCGGCAGGAACTCCGGGCCCGCGATCGGCGACCCAGAAGCGTTGCTCCGTCTCAGTTTCATCCCAGCTAAGTTCCACCGACGGCGGCGCACCGCCGTGCTCGACCGCATTCAAAATCAAATACGTCCACACCGTTTCGAGCCACGAAGCCACGCCGAAGACAACCGGCCACTCTTCGCCATGCGTGACCTCGGCCTTGCGTTCGGAGATGAGGGCTTCCAGTCGCGAAATCCCCTTCCACATCAGCTCGTTCATTGGGAGCTGTTGCGAAAGCGCGGGCATCGCCGTGGCTTTCGCCACGAAACTCACCTGATCGATCAGGCGCGCGATCTCCGCCGCCGAATCCGCGACCGGCTGGATGAGCTCCAGATCCTCCGGCCGCTCCGCTCCGAGGATTTCTTTGATCACCTCGCTCGCCGTCATCACGCCGTTTAGCGACGACCTCAAATCGTGATTCACCCGCCGTGCGATCGTAAGCAGGTCGCCGCGCAACCGCGCGTTATCCCGCGCCAGCAGGTGTTTTTCCACCGCACAGAGCAGTACCCGTACGAGGGTTCGCACATTCCAATCCTCCGGCCCCAGCCAGTCCACGCCCGGCTCCGGCGGCGTCGACGCCACCACGACCGCGGGCCAGTGGAACAACCCGGAGGCATCGAGCCCGGTTTTCGCCCCCGCGACCAACGATGCCGTCGGCTCCACGAGAATGAGGATGCCGCGCCCCCCGTCAGGCCACGCCTTCGCCTGGGCAAACGTCTCCAACGGCGTCAGCACCGCCTCCGGGAACGCCTCCCGGGCGGCCTCGGTCAACAATGGACGCAGCTCCTCGCGCATCCCGATAACGAATACATGCTGGATTTTCATGAAGGGCGTGGACGTACAGACGGGCTTCGTTTCAGGCGGGAGAGAAAAACGATCAGGATTTGCCGGAGAAGATTCTTTCGATGGCCCTTTCGAGCGCCCCAACATTCACCGGCTTCGTGAGATGTTCAACGAAACCCACCGCACGGGTGCGCGCGATGTCTTCGTCCATCCCGTAGCCGCTCAACGCGATGCCCGGCAGCAGCGGGTGGGCGCTGCGAAGCTCGGCCATCAGCGTGCAGCCATCCACATCGGGCAGGCCGATGTCGGAGATCACCAGATCGACCGGCTGCCGCTGCACAAGCTCGCGCGCCTCCACGGCGTTCCCGGCGGAAAACACCTCGAAGTTCCGGCGCTCCAGCAGGCTCTTCAAGGTGGCGCGGGTCGGCGCGTGGTCTTCGATCACCAGCAGGCGGCCACGTTTGCCGTTCGTGGCGACGGTGCGGGTCAACACGCCGGCGCGGTCGTTTCCACCGGTTTGTTCATCAGGTGTGGATGCGTTCATAAGTGGCAGTTCGACGATAAAAACGGCGCCGCGATTCCGGCCCGGGCTCTCCGCACGGATTCTCCCGCCGTGCATCTCCACGATGGACCGCGATATTGCCAGCCCAAGTCCCAATCCGCCAAACCGGTGAGACCCGCCAGCCGTCGCGTGCTCGCCTTGGGAAAAGGCGTCGAACACCCGCCCCAGCTCCGAGATCGTCATCCCGATGCCGGTGTCTTCGACCGTCACGACGAGGCGGTCTCCTTTTTTGCCAACGCCCGTGCGCACCGTCACGTCTCCGCCCTCACCGGTGAACTTCACCGCGTTCTTGAGCACGTTCCAAAACACCTGCTGCAACCTCACCGGGTCGCCGAAAACCGAATACTTGGTCGCATCCAGGTGCATCGCGAGCGTCAGCTTCTTGGTTTCCAAATCCGGTCGCACAGTCGTTACGGCGTCGCGGATCACGGCATGCACGTCCAGCGCCCTGCGCTCCAGACTGAGCTTCCCGCGCGTGATTCGTGTGAGATCGAGCAGATCGTCGATCAAGCGTGCCTCCAGATTTACCTGTCGGCGGATCGTTTCGAAAGACTCCCGTATCTCGGCCGGCAGCGCGGGATTCTCAGCCGCATCGCTGGCCAGCAGCAGCACGGGGTTGAGCGGTGTGCGCAACTCGTGCGAAAGCGCGGCAAGAAAATCGTCTTTCGCACGCGACGCCGCGAGCGCTTCGTCGCGCGCCCGCTCCAACTCCAGCTCCGCGCTCTTGCGCTGGGTGATGTCCGTAAGCACGCCGACAAATCCCAATACCTGGCCGTCCGGGTTGCGCTCAGGCACGAAGACAAGATGCACCCAGCGCGCGCCGATCATGTCGTACGGAATCTCCATCTCGAACTCGACTCGCTCGCCCGCGAGTGCGGCGTCGATGTGATGTTTCGCCATCTCGAATGCCTTGGGCCCGGCGACCTCGGCGATCGTCCGCCCCAGCAGCGTTTCGGGCGTAAAGCCGTAACGCGACGCGTAGGGTTGGTTGGCAAACGTGTACCGGTACTCACGGTCGCACTGCAGGAGAAACACCGGCGCGTTATTGGTGACGAGGCGCAGCTGTTCTTCGCGCGCCCGCACCGCCTCGCGCGCCAGCTTGTGCTCCGCGAGCTCGCGCTGCACCGCCCGATGCAGCCGCACGTTGTCGATGGCGATCGCCGCCTGGGCCGCGAGGGCTTCGATCACCTCAACCATTTCCTGCGTGAAAACCGCCGATTCCGCGTGGGCGAAAAACAGGCCGCCTAAAATCTCTCCGGAACCCGATTTCACCGGCGCGGCGAGGAAACTCCGGACCGGCGACAACTCGCCCGGCATGCCTGAATCGGGCAGACCGCCCCCCTCGGCCGCCCCTGCCTGCACATCGTCGATCCGCACGAGCCCTTCGCCACGCACCACGGGCCCGAGGAGCGCGTCGTCGCGCGGCACCGGACGTCTCTCGAATACCCTGCGTTCGCCGGAGAAGGTGTAGAAGTCGGCGTATCCGGTTTTCTCGTCCAGACTGTTGCAGAACAATCCGCCCGATCCCGCGCCGGAGATTTCGCGTCCCGCATCGGCGATGGTCCGCACGACCTTTTCGAGCTCGCGCTCGGCCACCAGCGCATTGCCCGCGCGGTTGAGGATTTCCAACGTGCGCGTGCGGCGCGCCAGCGCGTTTTCAATCGCTTTGCGGCGGGAGATATCGCGCGCGATTTTCGAGGCACCGACGATCACGCCGTTTTTATCCCTGATCGGCGAAACGGTTAGCGAGACGTCGAGCATCCGGCCACTCTTGTGCCGGCGCACTGTCTCGTACGACTCGACCGGCTCACCCCGCCGGATGCGCTCCAGAATGAACGGCTCCTCGTTATAGTTCTCCGGCGGGATGAGCACGATGATCGGCAGCCCGATGATCTCATGCGCTTTGTATCCGAAAAGTCGTTCCGCGCCGGTGTTCCAGGTAAGCACCACGCCATCCAGGTTCTTGCTCACGATCGCGTCGTCTGAGGACTCCACGATCACCGCCAACTGCCACATCGCACGTTCGGCCTCTTTGCGCGACGTGATGTCCTGCACCACGCCGACCATGCCAAACAGCCGGCCATCCGCGTCGTATTGCCCGTGCCCGGTCGATGCCACCCAGACGGTCGTGCCGTCCGGCCGGATCACGCGGTACTCGATCGCGTATTCGGTGCGATCCGCGAGCGAACACTCCACCGCCTCACGCGCCCGTTCACGGTCTTCGTCGTGCAGAAGCTCCCGCATCTGGGTCCACGTCATGAACGGCCCGGGTGGGATGCCGAAAATCTCCGCTCCCCTCGGCGAAAGCGTCACGATATCGGTGAACGCATCGTAACTCCACGGCCCGAGGCGCGCCGCCGAGGCCGCCAGCTTGAGCTGCTCCGCGCTGTCGATCAACAGCCGGTCCGCACGCGCTTTTTCCACATGCGGCCACACGCGAACGACGGCCTGCTCGAGCAGATTCAACTCGTCCTCGCGCCAGTGCCGGGGCTCCCCCGCGAGGACCGCGAGCCCGGCAATCCAACGACCGTCCTGATAGTAAGGCGCCGTCGCAAACGCGCGCGTTCCCATGCGCAGATGCGATTCCGCCCGATCCTTCGTCAGCGGATCTTCCGCAACATCGCTCACACTGAATCGAGCCTGCGCCAGCCGCTTCACGAATCCAGGCGATCCGTATTCATCGAGCAGATATTCTCCTCCCGCGCCTTCCAATCCCGGTTTCCGCCAGTCGTCGCGGATGACCGCGCGCACACCCGTCTCGTCGACCTCGAAGAAACTGCAACGCTGCACATCCAGATGCCGCCCAACCGCCTCTTGAGCGACACGGACCATCTCGTCCGGGTCGGAAAGCAGGTCGAGCTGCTGTCCGAGCTGCGCTAGGAATTCGGTATGCTGTTCGGCGCGCTTCCGCTCGGTGACGTCGAGCGTCGCCCCCAACATACGCACGGGCCGGCCGTCTTCATGCACCACGGTCGCGTTCGTAAACAGCCACACCACGCCGCCGTCGGGTCGCAACGCGCGAAACTCAAGCTCGTGCGGCCCGCCTCCGGTCAACGCTTCATAGAATGCCTGCTCCACCCGCGCCCGGTCCTCCGAGTGAATCAGCTTCGCAAAAGCCGCCAGCGTACCGTCAAATGTGCCCGGATTCATTCCGTGGATACCGTACAACGAGTCCGTCCACGTCACCTTGTCGGCCAGGATATCCCAGTCCCACACCCCGACCTTGCCGGTCGCCGTGGCCAGTCGGAGCCGCGCTTCGCTCTCGCGCAGAGCCACGTCCGCCACGTGCCGGTCGGAAACATCGCGGGACACGCAGAGGATTCTCTCCGCCCGACCTTTCCGGCCGTTGATCGGAGACAGGCTCACGTCCCACCACTTTTCGATCCCGCCGGGCATTAGGCGGCAGCCTTGGAAACGTGCCACCTTCCCGTCGCGCGCGGCCGCCACGGCGGCGCGCGCCTGTTCGGTTTTTCCCGAATGCCCCCAAAGCTGGGCCCACTCGGTCCCGTCGATCACGGAAAAATCCGCGATCTCCATCATGCGTTGCCCGTTCTCGCTCATCCACAGGATGCGTCCGTCGAGATCGAGGACCTTCACGCAGTCGGTCGTCGCACTGACCACGCTCTGCAAAAACGCCTGACTGCTGGCCAGCGTGAGTTCTGCGGACCGGCGTTCCGTCGCCTCCCGTTCGAGGTGGATCAAGCGGCTTTCCAGTTCGTCGTTTCGCCGCACTAGCTCCGCCCGACCGGCCTCCTGCGCGTGGTGCCCCGCGGCTTTTTCCACCGCGTTGCGGACGGCCTGCTGTAGCCGATCCGCATCGAACTGCCCCTTGAGGAGAAAATCGTGCGCGCCATTTTCCAGCGCTTTCACCGCATCCACGGATGCGCCCGGATCCGCGAGCAACACGATGCCGAAGGCGTGTATCCCGTAATCCGCGACAATCGTCCGCAACTCTCCCAGTGCGCCATCCGCCGCATCGCCATCGAGCAGCACACAATCCGGCCGCGCGCGCGCGATCGCGGCCTTCGCCTGCGCCAGATCGCTGGCTTCCGCGACCTCGCTGCCCGCACCGCTGCTCTCCGCGAGCAGACGGCGCAGCGCCAGCCGGTCCCCCTCGGCCCCACCAACCAACAGCACGCGCACGACGCGCGACGTGGATTCGGATCGGATCATGGTCGGGGGTTTGCGCGCTCGCGCGTCAGCACCGACAACATGTACGGCTTTGAAAAACGAAATCTCTCGAACGAAGTCTCCGTCGCGCGTTTGGAATCGGCGGAAGCGTTCTGGAGGTTGGCGCGGTGGATCGCCGTGAAATTTTTCAGCGCAAAAAGCAGCCGCATGACAGGGTGAAGCGTGTCACCCACAGTGCCTTTGGCTTCCGTATTCATGCAAGCCGCGCCCACGCGTTGCGTGATATTTTCCGCAAGGTCCCCTCAAATGCAGGATGCAATGCACCTCAGGCACACCGCGCGTATGCGTTCGGCGGCGGCGTTTCATCCCTTCAACGCGCCCGCCGTCACGCCTTTTACCAGCTGCTTTTGCATGAGCAGGTAAACGATGAGGATCGGCAGCGTCACCACCAGCACTCCCGCGAACAACGATCCGTATTCGCTCCGGTACTGCGCGGTTAGCGAAAGGTTCGCCAGCCCGAGCGGCAGCGTGCGCGCCGCGCCATCTCCACCACCGGAGGTGAACATGAACGCGAAAAAATACTCCTTCCAGATGCCGATGAACTGGAAGATTGCGACCGTCACCAACCCCGGCCGCGCGAGCGGCAGCATTACCCGCCAGAAAGCCCCGGCTTCGCTGCATCCATCCACCACCGCCGCTTCATAAAGCGACGCCGGCAGCGCCCGAAAAAATCCCGCGAGGATGAAGATCGCGAACGGCAGGCCATTGGCCGTGTAGACGAGGATCAAGCCGAGCCGTGAATCCAAAAGTCCGAGTGCGCGGAGCTCGAAAAACAGCGGCACGATGCTGAGCTGCACCGGAATCATGAGCCCCGCGAGAAACAGCCAGTATGCCGCCTTTCCCAGCGGGTGATAAAACCGGCTGAGCGCGTACGCCGTCATCGCGCCGAGCAGAACGATCGCCGCAACCGACACGCTCGTGACCAGCACACTGTTGAAAAAATATTCCGCAAACCGCGCCTCGCGCCAGGCCCGCGCATAGTTTTCCCAAGCGAGTCCGTCGATCGCCGGCAGCGCGAAGGCGTCGCGAAAAATCTCTGCGTCCGGCTTGAGCGACGAGTACGCCACCCAGAAAACCGGATACACGACCCAGAGCAGATAACCGCACAGCACGGCAAAGATCAGCGCGCGTGAAAGCGAGAAGCCGCGCGAGCGCGCGAGGTGATGCGAGTCTTCGCTCACGTCAGGTTTCCTCCCGGTTTCTCATCACCCGCAGCAACGCCGCCGATCCGGTGAGCACGAGGACAAACATGACGACCGCGATTGCCGTCGCCCGACCGATCTGGAACTCCTTGAACATCGTCGAGACCATCAACGTGCTCAGCACATGCACGCTGCTGGTCGGGTCCTGCGAGGTGAGCAGCCAGATCATTTCAAAGGTGTTCAGCCCCGCGATCACGATAAAGACGGCCGAGATCGCCAGCACCTCACGGATCTGCGGCAACGTGATCGAGAAAAACTGCCGCCACTCCGACGCGCCATCGAGCTCCGCCGCCTCGTACAACTCGTGGCTGATGCCCTGCATCGCCGCGAGGTAGAGCACCAGGTTGAAGCCGCATGCCATCCAAAGATAGATCGGGATCAACGCGTGATAGAGGTTCGCCTGCGAGAGCCACGCGTATCCGGCAAACGACTGCAACCAGTCGCTTCCCGTCCAGCCGCCGAGCTTCACGAGCGCGGCGTTGATCAGCCCGCCGTGCGGATCGTAGGCGTTCATCCATAGTAATGTAGCCGCGATGCCGCCGAGGAGATTGGGAAACAAAAACACCGCGCGGAAAAATCCCGCGCCCCACACGCCACGATGAATCATCGCCGCGAAAAACAACGCCATCGGCACGACCGCGAGTGTCGGCACAATCATCAGGTAGAGATTGTTTTTGAGCGCGAACCAGAACGTGTCGCTCTCCAGCAGCAGCCACTTGAAGTTAAACAGCCCCGCCCAGCTCTGGCCGGTAAACCCATCCCAGCGCGTGAACGCCCACGTGATCGAGGCCAGCGCCGGCAGGATCACAAACGCGCCGAAAACCGCGAGCGACGGTCCCACAAATCCCAGCGCGAGCGGAAGGCGGAGACGACCGCTTCTCTGAACCGTAGCCGCGTCTTTTGAGACATGGCCTTTTGCGCGCGCAGTCTCGGGCCACGTCCGAAAGGACGCGGCTACACCGGCGTCGGATCTCCGCGGGCGCAATGCGCTCCGTCCGCGCCACCCCAGCCACAAAACCACCGTCACGATCGCGCCGCACAGCGCGAGCGCTTTGCCCGCGTGCTTCACCTCCACGCGCTCCGGTTCGAGCGCGCGTTCGCGTTCACCTTTCGCCGTGCGTTCGAGCCGTTCGCCAAATTCTTCCGGCGAGATGCGGCCTGTCATGAGCTGGAAACGTGCGTCGTTCAGCCCTTGCGCGATAAACGCCGAAAACGCCGCCGTAGGTGGCGCCGCTGCGTCGACGACTGCGGGCGCGCGTTCGACGAACTCCGCGATCTGCCGCAGCGCCGGCGATTCGTAATCTTCCGGCCGCACCGCGCGCAACGCCACCGGCGCGTCGAACTGTTTCGCGAACGCACGCGCACGTTCGCGCGACGTCATGAAGCGGAAAAAATCCACGGTGGCGCGCTCACGTTCGGCGTCGCCCGTCGCGAACATGAAGAAATACGCGCTGCGCGCCTGCACCGCACCGGCCGGTCCGATGCCATCGGAAAACGACGGCAGGTTAAACGCGCCGAGCTGGAAACCCTCGGGAAATTTCCCGCGCATCTCGCTGACGAGCCAGGTCGCGCTGATCGTCATCGCCGATTTCCCGTCGAGAAACGCCTGCTGCGCCGCCGTGTGCGTCATGCCTTCCCAGCCGTTGAGCAACGTCGTCTGGCTGATGTGTTGAAGCACACCGGCCGCGCGCACAAAACCCGGATCAGTGAACGCGCCCGGCGCGAGTTGCTGGAACTTTCGATAACCCTCCGGCCCCGCCGCACTGAAATGAGCGGCCTGCAAAAACGCGTCGCCATAACGCATATACACGCCCGGCAGGGTCAGCGGGGCGAGGCCGGTGGAGCGGATCTTTTCAGTCAACGCGAAGAACTCGTCCCATGTTTTCGGGGGGCTCCAACCATGCGCCGCGAAAAGTGCTTCGTTATAGAAAACCACCCACACCGCATGCGTGTACGGCAGCGCATAAACCCCGTCGCCGCGTGCCCAGCGGTCCAATACGCCGGGCAGAAACGCGTCGCGCCAGGCGCCGTCGCCTTCCCAGTTCGGGCCGTCGAGATAAGGGGACAGATCGCGGATTTTCCCGGCGGCGATCAGCGTGTCGTAGAGCAGACGCGCGTCGGTCGCGTCGGGAAAATCGCCGCCCATCGCGCGGATCTGAACCTTGTCGTCATTGCGGATGTCGCCGGCGATGCGGACGCGGACGCCCGGACGGAGTTTCTCGAACATCCGCGCCGTCTCGTCGAAAAAGGCCGTGCCGTAGGCCGCCGGTTGGAGCGGTATCTCGATCTCGACTACGGGGCGCGTCGCATCTGCCAGCTGACCGCGGAGCAGCGCGGTCAGCGCAAAGAAGCAGGTAAATAACAGGAGCCGGTGAGCCGGCAGGACGCGCATGGTGCCTGCATGGATTTCAGCACGGGCGTTGGCAAGGGGGCGTTGCTCTGAAAGGCAGCCGCGTCACTTAAGACGCGGTTTGGATTTCGACGACTCTTCCGCGCCTTAAGTGACGCGGCTACGGGCAAACTCGTTTACTCGCTCTTACCGGCGCGTTTTTCGCCTCTCTCCTTAAACGCTTCGCGGGCGGCGGCTTTTTCGGTGTCGTTCAGTTTGCCGTCTCCATCCTTGTCGAAACGTCTCACAAGACGCGGATCGTTCTCGATGGCCTTGGCGACTTCCGCGCGCTCGGCTTCGTTGAGCTTCCCATCGCCGTCTTTGTCGAATTTCTCGAGCGCGCGTTTGCCGAGGCGCTCGCGCATCTTGGCCTGACGACCGGTGGTCTCGCTGCGGTTGTACTCCTTCGCGGCGGCTTTTTCGTCGTCGTCGAGCTTGCCGTCGCCGTTCTTGTCGAAGCGTTTCATGATCTCCGCGTGGCGTTGCGGGGGCATGCTGGCATTTTCGGTTGTGGCGCCGTCCATTTCGGCGGGTGTGTCTTCGGCGTGGAGGGCGGGCTGGAGGAATAGCATTGCTGCGAGAAGGGCTGGAGCTAGAGACGAAGGCTTCATGGCTGAGATCGGTTAAGTTGAGTGGTGAATGTTTGGTTTTTCCTCAGACGTTCGCCGCCATTTCAGGTTACAGCCGTGCAGCCGACCGGCATGTACCAAGTCACTTTTTCCGAACAAGCGATGCGCGAGCTCAACAAGCTCGACAAACTCACGCAGCTGGACGCGATCTCGCCGATCAGCGGATTGCGCGCGACCGACCTCGCGAATCCGCGTGAACCGCTCGGGCGTTTCGCCCGGGGGGGACACACGCTCTACCGGTTGCGCGCGGGCGACTTCCGCTTCTATTTCGAGGTCACAGGAGACACGCTTCACACCCTGTACATCCTGCACAAGAACTCCCTCGAGGACTTCCTGCTGCGCAACAAACTCCCCGTGTCGGAAGACCAGCTGGTCGAGCAACACTCGAAGTTTTGGAAGTACCTCGAAACCCTGACCAAATAACCCCGCCCCATGGCTGCACTCGATCCGCAGGAGGATCCCTACCACGTCAGAAACGCCAGCCGCATTTACTTCCTGCCGAACCTGATGACGGCGGGAAATCTGTTCTGCGGCTTCATGTCCGTCATCCACTGCATCCAGGCGCGCCTTGCCGAGAGCCTGGGTGGACTTTATCAGGGAAACACCAACACCGATCACTACCGGTTCGCCGTGTATTTCATTTTTGGAGCCGCCGCCTTTGACGCGCTCGATGGCCGGCTGGCGCGCATGGGTGGTCGGGAATCGTTGTTCGGCGCGGAGTTCGACTCGCTGGCCGACGTGATCTCCTTCGGCATCGCGCCAGCGCTGATGATGTTCTTCTTTATTCTAGCACCGACCTCCGTCACCGGCTACGAGTGGTTCCGCAACATCGGCTGGTGCGTAGGCTTCATTTACCTGCTTTGTGCGGCCATGCGGCTCGCGCGGTTTAACGTCATCACGAATCCGCTCCTCCATCGGTCGGCGAAAGAATCGAGCAAGGACTTCATCGGCCTGCCCGTGCCGGCCGCAGCAAGCACCGTGGCGGCGACCGTGCTTTTCCTAGTCGAGCTGGTCCAGGCGGACAAATCCTTGAACCGCTGGGCCCTCGTGCTCCCTCCGTTGATGGTGATGATCGCCCTCCTGATGATGAGCACCATCCGCTACCCGAGCGGAAAAAACCTCGGCATGCAGACGCAAACGCGGCTCATCCCGTTCATCGGCCTGCTGGTCTTGGGCAGCCTTGTGGTTTTCTACAAAGAATTCGGATTCCTCGTGATTTGTCTCGGCTACATTTTTTTTGGCCTCATCCGTCATTGGCGCCGGCGTTCGGCCGGCCACGCGATCACCCATCCACCGTTTGGGCCGAAAGTGTGAGCAACTTCACGACAACCGCCCAACAACTTTGACGATGCGAACAACCGCCCTTTTATCCGACGTGATTTCTCGCTTGTTCACAGCGCGCGGCGACACCATTTCCCGAGCGAAAAATGATCGGTTATCGGTCTTTTTCACACCCCATACTGATACTGATAACATTCATTATTGAACTAGGTATTATTTAGACTTTGTTAATTTCCTTTAGCCGCTGAGCCAGTGACCCCCTCCAGCCATCCATGAAATTTAAGATCAATCGCGATCACTTCAGCAACGGACTCGCCCAAGTTCTCAACGTGGTGGGCTCGAAAGCCACCATGCCCATCCTGAGCAACGTGCTTATCGAGGCGGAGAAGGACCACATCACGCTCACCACGACGAATCTGGATCTGGGCATCCGCTGCAAAATCAAGGCCGAGGTCAAAGAACCCGGCTCCGTCACGCTCCCCGTCAAACGCCTCGCCACGATCGTCCGCGAGCTGCCGAACGTCGATGTGGTCTTCGACGCCTCGCCCAATCACCAGGTGAAACTGGCTTCGGGCGGTTCCAATTTCAAAATCATGGGCATCGGCAAGGAAGAGTTTCCCCCGCTGCCGGAGTTCGGCGACGAGAAGTCCTTCACCCTCGAGCAAGCCGAGCTCACCGCGATGCTTAAGAGCGTCGCCTACGCCCAGTCGACCGACGAGACGCGCTACATCCTCAACGGCGTGTATTTTAACTTCAAAGACGGGAAGCTCTCGCTCGTGGCCACGGATGGTCGTCGTCTCGCGCTCATTTCCAAGGAGCTCGACGTCCCCGCCGCCAGCGCAGGAAGCATAATCCTGCCCGCCAAGACGGTCGGAGAGCTCCTCCGCATGCTGGACAAGGGGGAGAAGCTGAAGATCTCGTTTAACGACCGCCGTGCGGCCTTCCAGCTCAACACCGACAAGGACACCAGCGGCCTGATCGACAGCATCTACCTTTACTCGAAAGTCGTCGAAGGTAACTACCCGAACTACAATCAGGTCATCCCGAAAGAGACCCACCAGCGCATCAAGCTGGAGCGCGAACTCTTCCAGCAATGCGTCCACCGCGCCGCGCTTGTGTGCAGCGAGAAGTCGAACTCGGTGAAGATCAAGGTCACCAGCAATCTCCTCGAAATCACCGCGCAAAGCCCCGATTTCGGCGAGGCGCACGAATCGATGGCGATCGCCTACAGCGGCCCGGACCTCCAGGTCGCGTTCAATCCCCAGTTCATCATGGACCCGCTTCGCGCGCTCGCGAAGGACGAGGTGTTCTTTGAACTCAAAGACGAAGTGAGCCCAGGCGTTTTCAAGACGCTGGAGAGCTTCATTTGTGTGATCATGCCGGTCCGCTTGAGCTAATCCGCCGGCCATATTTCCTGATTCTCGGGCGGCGGGTTTCGACCTGCCGCCCTTTTTGCCTCTCCCATGTTCGACCCCACCTACCTGATCTTTGCGGGAACGATCGTTTCGTTCGCGCTGTTTCAGCTCAACCTGCGGCTCGCCTCCCCGGTGCTGGCGATCGTCAACCGCTGGTTGCGGTGGATCATTTTTGGAACGGGCGGCGCCTTGATCGCGACGCACTACAACTGGATCGACCGGCCGTACTGGGTTGTGGCGGTGGCTTTCCTGCTGATCTGGTTTCTGGGTGAAACGCTCTACAACTGGCTCGCGATCAAAGCGCTCAGCGTGAGTTCGTTGCCACTGTTTCCCAAGTTCAGCGTCAACACCTCCGGCGAAGAGTGGCCGACCAATCCGCGTTTGCTGAAACTGCGCGAATGGCTCCGCGCACAAAACTTTCGCCAGGTCGAAGCGCTCAAGGCCGATGTCGGTCAGGGCGTGCAGTTGCGCGTATCCGTTTATCAAGACGCCGCCGCGACGACCCGCGTGCAGATCACGTTTCTCCCCCAAGTGAACGGCGCGATTTCGGTCTGTTGCAGCCTCTCCACGCTGACGGTGAGCGGCTATCGCTACGTCACCGACAACCTTTACCTGCCCTTTGGTGGTTTCTATCCGGAGAACTGGCTGGTTGAGCGCCGCCCTTGGACGCGTTCGCTGGCGAGTCTGCTGGCGCGTCACCGCGCGCGCATGGCCAAGGCCAACGAGATGCCGCTGCCGTGGAGTACAGAGCCGCTATCCGACCTGAACGCGCAACAACGTGAACTCGACCAAGTGAACACGGAGTTGGGCTTCCTCATGCCGCATGCGGACCGGGAGGATTTTGGCCGGATGACCTACGAAGGCCGCTACCGCGTGTGGAAAGAAATCTGGCTGCTCAACTATTTCGGCCGCAGCGCGCGGTACGAGTGAGCGGGTGAAGCGCGTTTGCATGGCGCGAATCTGTCCGAGGTGGAGCGGGCGCTCCGCGCACGCTGAGCGATGTCGAATTGAGTGAGACGCGGAAAACGCGGATCGAGGTCTGATCCAACGCGC
>CAMLSH010000023.1 GCA_946482625.1 uncultured Opitutaceae bacterium | reverse complement strand
TGGTCGAGCGGCGCACCCTGCGCGATTACCTGATCATCCTGCGCGAACGCATCTGGATCGCCCTGCCCCTCGCCCTGATCGTCGCCATCGGCTACGGTTATCTGAAGGCCCGCGCCGAGCCCCTGTATCAAAGCCGGGCCACCATGCAGATCGAGAAGCCCGAGAAAATCGTCACGTCCCAGGAGGTCGTGGACATCTCCGTCACCAGCGACATCGAGCTCAACACCTACTTGCAGGTTCTCGGCAGCGCCAAACTCCGCGGCAAAGTCATCCAGTCGCTTTCTCCCGCCGAAGTGAAACTGCTCCAGCAGCCCTACCTCGCCACGCTCAAACCCGGCGAGCCGCCGCCTTCGATTCACGACGCCATCGGTAGCATTTTCGTGCAGCCGATCAAAAACAGTTTCCTCATCAGCATCACCGCCAGCCACCGTTCGCCCGAAGGCGCTGCACTCATCGCCAACCGCTACGTTGACCAGTTCATGCAGGACCTCCTCATGAACGTTGGCGGGAAAAATGAATACGCCGTCGCATCCCTCCGCACCCGCGCCGAACAGCTTCGCAAAGAGGTCGAGGTCGCCGACCAGCGCCTCCAGGCCTACATGCAGCAACACCGCCTCGTGTCGCTCGATAGCAGCGTCAACATCGTCGGCGACCGCCTCAAAACCGTGAACGCCGCCCTCTCGACCGCACGCCTCGAACGCCTCCAGCTCGAAGAGCTCAACAACCAGATCGTCGCCTTCAAAAAAGACGGCCGCAATCTCCTCGAAGTCGCCGCCATCGCCAACCACGGCACCATCCCCGCGGTCAGTGGCCAGCTCTCCGAACTCACCCGCCAGCGAACCGTCCTCGCCCAGCGCTACTTCGAACGCCACCCGAAGATGATCGAGCTGGAGAAATCCATTAGCGCCGCCCGCGAACAACTCGCACGCGCCACCGACCTCGCGATCGCCGACCTGCTCGCCAGCCTCGAAAAATCCCGCGCCAACGAAAAATCCCTCGAACAAGAATACGCCGCGCACGAAAAAGAACAGCTCCGCCTCCGCGATCTCTCCATCGACTTCAAGAGCTACGAAAACCAGGCCGCCGTCGCGAAGGCCAATTACACGCAGATCCTCGACCGTCTCAGCCAGGCCACTACCAGCAGCAATCTCGAACGCATCTCCGTCCGTCCGCTCGATCCCGCCACACCCGCCGGGGCGCCTTACACGCCCGACATCCGTTCCATCGCCAAAACCAGCATCGGCCTCTTCGTCCTCGTCTTCGTCGGCGTCGCCATCGGCCTCAGCTTTATAGACGACCGCATCAAGAGTTCCTGGGACGTCGAGCACTTCATCGGCGTCAACCTCCTGGGCATCGTCCCCGATCTCTCCGCGCTCAAAGACAACGACAAGTACTCGCTCGTCCTGAAGAACCAGGAAACTCCCGGCGTCGAGTCGTTCCTCAGCGTTTACAGCTCGGTGAAGATTCACTCGAAGCTCGATTTCCCCAAGGCGATCCTCGTCACCTCCACGATCCCCGGTGAAGGCAAAACCCTCGTCTCGTGCAACCTCGCCGCCAGCTTCGCCCGCCACGGTAAACGCACCCTGCTCGTCGATTGCGATCTGCGCCGCCCGATGATCCACCGCCACTTCAACCAGCCAAACGACGCGGGCCTCATCACCTGGTTCGAACGCGGCGCCTCGCTCGACGGCGACCTCACCCAAAACGAACACCTCGGCATCACTAAACTCGGCGAAAATCTCTCGCTGCTCTGCTCCGGCGGCCGCTCGAAGATCCCCACCGAGATTCTAGAAAACCCCGCCTTCGGTCAGCTCCTCGGGCGCCTGAAAAAACACTTCGACCTCATCGTGGTCGATTCCCCGCCGATGGGCGCCGTCACCGACTCGTTGCTGATCGCCGAGCGCACCGACGAAGTTCTCTACGTCTGCCGCTTCAACAAAGCCTACCGCAAACACATCAAGCTCTACATCCGCGCGCTCCATAACGGTCGCAACGACATCCTCGGCATCGTCCTCAACGGCCTCTCCACCCGCCGCATCGAGTACTACTCGAACTACCGCTACTACCGGAGCTACAAAAAATACTACGGCACCCAGGCCTGAGTGGAGCGCGGGTTATCCAACCCGCGGCACGCCCCTCCGCGGTAGGGCGGGTTATCCCTAACCCGCCGGCTCGACAACCTACGCCTCTCGACTCGAAAATAACGCCTCACTCCGCTCACTGTATCCGCTTCCTGGCCACGCCTCGCCCCCTCCGATTCCAGCCTTCCTGATTTCCACATTCTCCCTCTCCGCCCTTTTGCCGCCCTCCCTCGCCGTGTCCGTCTCCGCCTTCCTCCCGAAAACTTTCGACGCCAAAAAGCCCGTCGCGCTCATCGCCGGTCAGGGCCTGTACCCGGTCCTCATAGCCCAATCCATCCGCCGCGCCGGCATTCCCCTCCGCCTGATCGCCTTCGAGGAAGAAACCCGCCCCGACCTCTACGAGTCCTTCGCCGAGTCCGACCGCAAGAAACTCCTCGTCGGTCAGCTCGGCAAGATGCTCAAGTCCCTCGAACAATTCGGCGCCGGCGCCGCCATCATGGCCGGCCAGATAACGCCCAAGCGCCTCTTCAAAGGACTGCACCCCGACTTCAAGGCCGCCCGCATTCTCTTCTCCCTGAAACGCCGCAACGCCGAGACCATCTTCGGGGCGATCGCCAGCGAGATCGAGCAACTCGGTATCCAGATGCTCGATGCCCGCAGCTTCCTCGACGACCAACTCGCCACTCCCGGCGTCATGACCGGCGGCAAATTTCCCATCGACCGCGAGTACCTCGATCACGGCATTCACATCGCCCGCGAATCCGCCCGCCTCGACATTGGTCAGGGCTGCGTCGTGCGCAAAGGCACCGTCCTCGCCGTCGAAGCCTTTGAGGGCACCGACGCCATGCTCCGCCGCGCCGGCGAATTCAAAACCGACAACGCCCTCTTCGTGAAAACAGTGAAGACGCACCAGGACTACCGCTTCGACGTCCCCGTCTTCGGCCAGCGCACGCTTGAAACAATGCGCGAAGCCGGCCTGCACGCCGCCGCTCTCGAAGTTGGCCGCGTCATCATGATCGATAAGCCCGCGGTCCTCGCCCAAGCGAAAGAATGGGGCATCTCGCTCTTCGGTTTCGAATGATTTGGCAAATCTGCCCGACTACCTCGCGACGTCTACGCGCGGGCAGACTCTGAGAGATCGCCATCGGATAAAAGCCAGCCTCGCAAACACTGGCAGATCGAACCTCCGATGGAAAAGGAGTGCTCAGAGATCGCGGAAATGATCGACCGCGAGGCTTTTCGGACGGACGACACGGCGTGCAACCTTTGGTTTGATCCGGGGAGAACGTATGCCGGCGCCCGGCGTTTTCGATTCGGCGGCGCCGTTCGCAGGATGAGCCGGCGTGGGCACGGCGGAATCAGCGTCGTTGGCGGTTTTGCGTGTGCCGCCGACGAGCTGTTGCAAGGTCGCAACGGCTTCCTTCAACGAGGCTGCCTGGGCATTGAGCTCCTCGGACGCACTCGCGCTTTCCTCCGCGCTGGCGGCGTTGGATTGGGTGACCTGATCCATCTGGCCGACGGCGATGTTCACCTGGCTGATGCCTTGGCTCTGTTCCTCGGAAGCGGTGGCGATCTCGGCGACGAGGGAGTCAACTTGGCGGGCGCGCTCGACGATCTGCTGGAGTGAGATTGCGACTTTGTCCGAGATGCCGACGCCGTGCTCACTCTTGCTGACAGAGTCGTCGATCTTGGCTGCGGTCTCCTTGGCGGCTTGGGCGCAACGCTGGGCGAGCGCCCGCACTTCGTCGGCGACGACCGCGAAGCCGGCACCGGACTCGCCGGCACGGGCGGCCTCGACGGCGGCGTTGAGCGCGAGAATGTTGGTCTGAAAGGCGATCTCGTCGATGGTCTTGACGATCTTGGCGATTTCTCCGGAGGAGCGCTTGATGTCGTCCATGGCGGCCCGCATGTGCTCCATGTCGGTGGCTCCGACGTCGGCGGCGGCGCGGGTCTGGCCAGAAAGTTCCTTGGCTTGCGCGGCGTTATCGGCGTTGCGCTTGGTCATGGAGGCCAGCTCCTCGATCGAGGCGGAGGTCTCCTCCAATGAAGCGGCCTGTTCACTGGAACCATCGGCGAGCGATTGGCTGCTCGAGGAGACTTGGCCGGCGGCCGAAGCAGTCTGCTCGGCTCCGGCGCTCAGATCGCTGCAGAGCTGGCGGAGGACTTTGTTTATTCCCCAGCTGATGAAGAGGCCGAGGCCCAAAGCCGCGATCACCCCCACGATCATGGCGACAACCGCAATGGTCTTTAGGGTCGCCGACTGGGCGGTGCTTGTCTTGGCCTCCTCTGCGGCGATGGCTTCGTTGACCTCGACTAGGTGGGCGAGCAGGGCGAGGGCCTTGGTCTCGCTGTCGTGACTCACGACGAGCAGCTGATGGCCCAATTTCCCGCGCAATTCGTCGGCCTTCGTCGCCTCGGCCAGCAGAGCGTCGAAACCCGCATAGGTTTTTTGCACAGAGGACCTCATCTCGCCGTCAATGATCTGCACGGCGCCAGCCTTGTCGCCCTTGGCCGTCTGTTCCTTGGCCGAGCGGACGGCAGCGTGGAACGCATTGTGCGAAGGGCGCGTGGCATCGATGATCCGTTTCAGTTCCGGGTTGGTGGAGTCGAACTTGGCGAGCCATTTGCCGTAGTTGCACGCCGTCGGGTCGTCTCCGCCTTGGCATTCGGCGGCCTCGTGAACGTGTTCCATAACCCTCATGGTGAGCCGGGCGTGATCGCCGATGAACTGCTGCAGGTCGCGCTGAAGCGCCTCGGGTGAGAGGATGGCGTTGGCGTCCAACTCGTCGTTGATCCGAAAAAATTCCGCGTTGTCCTTTTCCCATTGCTGCCACGCCGGGACAAATTCCCGCCAGAGGGCCGCCTCTTCGGTGGTCTGAGGCAGGGCCTCGTAGACTTTCCAGGCGGCCTCATACTTCGCCTTCGCCTCGGCAGCAGTCTTGGGCTGGCGTTCGCGGTCGGCCAGGCTCAGATCGCTGCTCAACAGTGTACGTTGGGCCGCCTTAATCTGGCCCGCATTTTCGCTGATGGTCAGCAGGTTTTGCACGCCGGGGAGGCGCACATCGCCGATCTCGTAGACGGCTTCGTTGCTCTTCACGGCACCGTAGTAACCCACGAGCCCCAGTAGCAGCGTGATCGCCGCGACCGCCAGAAAGGCAGTGATTAATTTCCGACCGATGGTCCAAGTGGTTTTCATGGGGACGTGTTGTTGGAACTACAAAGGGCAAAAGCACGGGACTGGCGCGGAAACGGGCTCCCGTTGGTTTTCAGTGGTCGTTGGGAACTTAAGCGGGGTTCCGGCAGGCGGTCAGGTTTGCGGCTTGTTGCCGTCTGCGCGGCCGTCCACACCGCCGGAGAGTCGTTGCAGTGTGATGACGGCTTCCTTCAAACCGGCGGCTTGGGCGTTGAGCTCCGCGGAGGCGCCTGCGCTTTCCTCGGCGCTCGCGGCGTTGGATTGCGTGACCTGGTTCATCTGCGTGACCGCCGTGCTTATTTCTCCGATGCCCCGGCTCTGCTCTTGGGAGGCTGTGGCGATCTCGACGACCAGCGTGTCGAGCGTGCGGATACGCTCTTGGATCGTGGCAAAACTTTTCGCGACCTCGGCGCTGATCTGGACGCCCTGCTGACTCTTGGTGACAGAGTCGTCGATCTTGAAGGCGGTCTCTTTCGCCGCGGCCGCGCAGCGTTGTGCCAGCGCGCGCACTTCGTCGGCTACGACTGCGAAGCCGGCACCGGCGTTCCCGGCGCGGGCGGCTTCCACGGCGGCGTTGAGCGCGAGGATGTTTGTCTGAAACGCGATCTCGTCGATCGTCTTCAAGATTTTCGAGATATCGGCGCTGGCGGCCTGGATCTCGTCCATGGCGCGTTGCATGGCCTTCATCTGCACGCCACCCGTATCGGCGGAGGCGCGTGCCTCACTGGCCGAGGTCTTCGCCTGCTGCGCGCTCTCCTCGTTCCGGCGGGTCATGCTGGCCATCTCTTCGAGCGAGGCACTGGTTTCCTCAAGCGAGGCGGCCTGCTCGCTCGCGCCTTCGGCGAGCGCCTGACTGGCGACGGAAACCTGACTGGCGGCGCTGGCGGTCTGTTCCGCACCGCCGCCGATGGATGCGGCGACCCGCCGTAGTGGACGGACGATGAGGCGTTGGTTGAAAAAGAAAAAGCCGAGGGCAATGCCCACGGTGACCGGCGCGAGCCCGGCGATGCTGTGTACCATGCCGTTGCGGGTCGCGGCATCGATCCGCTTGAAATCTGTTTTGAGTACGAACGCGCCGTGAACTTCGCCGGTTTTCCAATTCTCCATGGGAAGGCCGACGATGTCCTTGCCATCATGCGTCGGGCTGTTGGCGGGATCACCATGGCAGTGAAGGCAGTCTGCCGTCAGTTTGATCGGCCGCGCGTAGATGACGGTATTCGCGGCGCGGTCGACTTTGATGTACTCCGCGAGACCTTCTTCCTCGAGGGCGGCGAGGATTTCGCGCTCGGCGGGCAGCGGGTTGTTCTTCGAGTTACGCGCCTGGTCTTTCGGGATGCGGAACTCGTACCCCTGTTGCTGTGCGACCCGTTCGATGGCTTCCCAAGCGGCGACGACGGGAATCGTTCGATAGAGGGTGGACTTGCGGAGATCGCCGCTCGCGCGGTATTCAGCGATCAACTTCTTGCGATCGAACGCGTCGCGCTCACCAAGCAGCGAAATGCCTTCACGAACGCTTTCCGCCTCGGCGATGGCGGCGCGCATGGTATCGAGCGTCAGCGCGACGCCCTGTTTTTCGATGACGATTTTCTGCACCCACAACGCGACGCCCACGGCGAGCGCTACGGCGCACACGGCGGCAGAGATGATTTTAGTTCCAAGGTTCATGGGATGGGGTGAAGGAGAAACCTAGGGTTTAGAGATCGCGGAAATGACCGTCGGCAGGGCCGCTTGCGCTGGATGCGAGAGGCCGGGGTTTCGGCTTGATAGAAATGGATCGGGTGGCGGTGCGCCGTGCCTTCGGTTTCTCTCTGGTCGTATCGGTTGCCGGGTGCGTCGGCTGAACGGTGGCGGAGGGTTCATGGGCCGCTCCATGCCCGGCGCCTACGAGCAACTGCAGGGTCGCGACGGCTTCTTTCAATGCCCCGGCCTGGGCATTGAGCTCCTCGGAGGCACTCGCGCTTTCCTCTGCGCTGGCGGCGTTGGACTGCGTGACGTGATCCATCTGTGTGACCGCCGTGCTTACCTGGCCGATGCCTTGGCTTTGTTCCTGGGAGGCCGTCGCGATCTCGGCCATCATGGTGTCGAGTTCGCGGATACGTTCCTGGATTGTCGAAAAGCTCTTCGCCACATCGGCGCAGATGTGAACACCGTGCTGACTCTTGCCGACAGACTCGTCGATCTTGAGCGCGGTCTCTTTCGCCGCGGCGGCGCAGCGCTGGGCGAGCGCCCGCACTTCGTCAGCGACGACTGCGAACCCCGCACCGGCGTTCCCGGCTCGGGCGGCTTCCACGGCTGCGTTGAGCGCGAGGATGTTCGTCTGAAACGCGATCTCGTCGATCGTCTTCAAGATTTTCGCGATATCGCTGCTGGCGGTCTGGATCTCGTTCATCGCGCTCTGCATGGCCTGCATTTGCTGCACGCCGACGTCGGCGGAGGTGCGCGCCTCACCGGCGGACTGCTTTGCCCGCTGCGCGCTCTCGTCGTTTCGCCTGGTCATGCTCGCCATCTCTTCCAACGAAGCGCTGGTCTCCTCCAACGAAGCGGCCTGCTCGCTCGCACCTTCGGCGAGGGTCTGGCTGGCGGCGGATACCTGGCCGGCGGCGCTGGCGATCTGGGCGGAGCCGGAGTCGAGCGTTTCCGTGACGCTGGTCAGGACCCGCGTCGTGCTGCGGACGATGAAAAAAGCAATCGCCGCAGCGCAGAGGACCGCGGCGCTGAGGCCGACAAGGATGGTGTTCTTGCCGCCTTGGGAGGAAGACTCGACGTTGAGCACTCCCCGGTGGAGATTGGCTTTGTTATACTCGACTAGGCGATCCAGCACGTCGTCGAGTTTCCGATACGCCGGGAGCATGCGTGCCTCGGCGGTCGTGATGGCTTCTTCCATCCGTCCCGCCGAGTTCAACTCCATGACGGCCTTGAATTCGGTGACGAATGCCGCTCGTGCTGTCTTGAAGGTGGCGAACATCGCGCGATCTTCGTCCCTTGTGATCGTGGCTTCGTAATCACGCAGCAACTGGTCGATCTGTTCCTTGTTTTTTTGGATGGTGGCAGCAACCGCGTCTTTGTCGTGGGCGCTGATATGCATCTCGACCAGGCCAAAGTTTTCCTTGAAGGCACCGGCGATGTCGATGATCGCGATCGTGCCCGGCACAGGATCGGTTGCGAGGTATTCGCCCGCCGCAGAGACGGCGAGGAAGCGGTTGAATGAAACGATGCCGAGGGCGAGGGTGACCGCGATCACGGCGGCGAAGCCTAATGTGACGCGTTTTCCTAGGGTGAGGGATTTCATGGGGGAAGCGAAGCGGGTTCTGGTTGGGGATAGGAGTGTGGGGATCTGGGAAGCTGGGGGTGTCCGTTGAGTTCCTGGCGCCGTGCAGGACGGCGTTTGTCGGTTTACAACGGATACCTCACGCCGCGGACAACGCCGCGTGGAGTGTCTCGGGGGCGACGACGCGGTCGATGTCGAGGAGCGTCTTCACCTGGTCTTTCACTTTGGCCATGCCGAGCAGGTAGGCCGTGTCGACCTTGGCGCCGAAATCGGGCGTGGGCTCGATGTCCTCCGCCGCGAGGTTCACCACCTCGTCGACACAGTCCACGATCAGCCCCATTTGCACCACCCGTTCGGCGGACAGCCTGACATGGACGACGACGATGCAGGTGCGCTCGGCAAACTCGGCCTTCAGACCGAACTTCACGCGCAAGTCCACTACCGGGATCACGCGGCCGCGGATGTTGACGACACCCTTCACGAAGGCCGGCATTTGCGCGACCGGCGTGATCTTGGGCAGGCGGATGATCTCGCGGATCTTCAAGACGTTGAGACCGTAAGCTTCGTTTTCGAGCACGACGGTCAGATACTTGCCGGCGAGCGAGGTGGAGGCGGGAGTGTTAGGCGTGGACATGGGAAGCGGTGAGGGCGAAGACCCCGCGGGTCGTGAGGTCTTCTCGTGCAATTGCACTAGGGATCGTCCCTCACACCGTTGCGGTTGACTCACAAATATCTCACAATTTGCGTCGCCGGTACCCGGGATCGGGTTACCCTTTGTGCGTAGCATGGCATCCAAGGAAAAGATACTCATCGTCGATGATGACCCGGCCGTGCGCAGCGCATTTAACAACGCGCTGACCCGGGCGGGCTATGACGTGAGCGAATGCGAGGACGGGCTCGCGGCTTTGGAGCGGGTCCAAGGCGAGGCGCCAACTCTGATCATCCTCGATGTCGAAATGCCGCGTCTCGACGGCTGGAAAACACTCGCGGAGCTGCGCCGGCGCGGCTGCGTGCGGCCAGTGCTCATGGTGACGCATGTAGCCGATGTCGGCTCACGGGTTCGCGGACTGGATTCGGGCGCCGACGATTATCTGGCCAAACCTTGCGACGCGCCTGAACTGCTCGCGCGGATACGCGCGATCCTCCGGCGATCCTCGCCGTCGATGCAAACCGCCGCCGCACCGTTGCGATTCGGAAACGTGGCGGTCGATCTGGAACGGAAGACCGCCATGCGCGACATGACGCCACTGCGCCTCACGCGCACCGAGTACGCGTTGCTCGCGCTTTTGACCGAACACCTCGGCACGCCGGTCTCGCGAGAGCTGATCGTCGAACGAGTCTGGGGCGGGAAAGAAGGGAATTCGCACACGCTCGACACGCATCTCTGGCGCTTGCGTAAGAAGCTCGGGGATACCGGCGACAAGCCGCGCTGGATTCTGAACCACGCGGGCATCGGATATACGTTGAGCGCAGAAACCGTTAACGAAGGGACAGGGCTGGTGTCCGCCCAGACGACCTCTGCCTGACGTCCGGCGGGTTCAAGCGGCGCGAATGCCCCGCCTCCGTGCAGGTGGCGGGACCATCGCTCAGCACTCCCGGTTCGCATGGTCATCCACCGGGTCTCGACCCGGCTCACTTGAGGTGCCACGCGGACTGTTTGGGTCGCGCGAAACGCCCGATCCCTGACTCCCCGCCCGCCCCGCAAACCCTGCGTAGCTTTTTTCCAATCCATGCGCAGGCCGTGAACCGGCTTCGCGCTATAGTGTGTGCGCAGTGATTTGCTTGCCCGGTTTGCTCAGAACCGGCTGGTTCACCTCAGGCATTCTCGTTCCCCCACCCCGCACAGTCACCGTTGTTTCCAGCCACGAGTCGGCCTGTCATTCAAATCGTCGCGTACGCGTACTTCGTGAATAGCTTTGCGGAATAAGCCCGCTCCAAAATCCCAGCGTCTTCTTTAACCCCTCGGTGACGGTCTGCATGTCCACGCGCAGTCCGTTGCCGCGGTCCAGCCACTCTCCATGAAGCTCAGGTCTGGCATCCCCCGAAAGATCCGGTCCGCGCTGATCGCTTTCTTGGCGCTCGGCGGCCTGTGCTGTTTCGGCGCCCAATCCTACCAACCCGTTTACGGCGACCCGATGATCGAGCCGTGGCGTTGGCGGACGTTTTCCGATCTCCGCGGCCTCGATGCGCAGTGCGTGATCGAGGCGAAAGACGGCACGATCTGGTTCGGCACCGCCGACGGTCTTTCCTGTTACGACGGCATGGAGTGGACCCGCCACCTCGCCGACGACGGGGTGATCGCAGGACGTGTGGCGGCCTTGAGCAACCAAGCCGACGGCGCGCTTAACGCCGGCGGCTGGTGGGGCATCAGCCGATTCAGCGAGGGCAAATGGAACCGGCTAATTCCGGCGATCGGTATCCGTTTCGCGGATGTCAGGCGCCTCGCCTCCGCGCCTGATGGCTCGCTCTGGGCCGCGACGTCTTGGGGCGCGTTGGTGCAGCGCGGCTCCACGTGGACGCTTTATACGGATGAGGCCACCGCCGCGCCGCTGCGTCAGGATTCTCGTTACGCGAATCTCATTGTCGAACTGCTGCCCGAAACGATTTTCTCGCGTGCTCGCGAGGGCACGCCGCCCGGCAGCCGCATCGACCTCACCGAAGTTTCCGCCGATTTTCGGGGCCGTATCTGGTTCGGGACAAAAAGCGGTGAAGTGATTTGCCACGCTCCGGCCGGCGCCGATCCCGCGGCGACGTCCGCCTCCTGGATTCTCTACAACGAGTCGGACGGCCTCGTCGGCGGTCGCGTCCCCGCCATTCTGCCGCTGCACGATGGCACGGTCTGGGTCGTGCGCGCTTCTTCGGATCGGGCGTGCGTGTTCGATGGCAAGACTTGGCGGACCATCTTCCTGCCCGCTCCGGGCGTGGCGCCCGATGGCGCACAGCTGCTGCAAACGCGCGATGGCGTGATCTGGGTTTCAGCGCGTTATATCCTGTTCGCGTATCGCGACGGACAATGGCGGACGTATGAAAAACCCACGGTGCCGCTTCCCACCGCGCTCAATCTCATCACCCAGTCCCAAGACGGCGCGCTGTGGATCGTCGGACCAAACACCGACGTGCAACGCGTAGACTACCAGACACCCCGCTGGACCAGCGTGGAGGATCTCAATTTCCAATGGGAAAGCCCGGCCGGCACGCAGTGGTTCCTCCATCGCAGCGGTCGCGTGGTCGTCCACGAGGCGGGACAATGGACCAGTTATGGGGTCGAGGACGGTTTGATTGACACGCCCGTGGCGCTGACAGGCACCCGGAGTGGCGAGGTCTGGGCGGCGGGCAGCCACGGATACACAGCTGCCACGGCGCAGTTCGACGGCCGGAAATGGATACGGCACAGTCACGACGACTTTTCCTGGGGCGTGGACGCCCGCGGTGTGTTTGAGGCGGCCGACGGCTCCATGTGGTTTGGCGCGGCGGTGGATTCGTCCGGCCCCAAGCAGCATCGTGCCGGCATCCTCCAATTCCGCGACGGGACATGGATTCATCACCACCAGCCCGGACGATCCCCGCGCCCCGATGGCAGTGAAAATCCCGCCACGCTTCTGCCCGCGTCCCATCGCCCGGAGCCGATCGAGAAATACAGTAGCTTGGGCGAATCGCGTGACGGAAAAATCTGGGCCGGGCGCAACGTCTTGGTATTTCACGACGGCCAAAAATGGGAGGAACACCCGTCGTCGTTGGACGGACGACTGGGAATCATCGAATCGATGTTCACCACGCGGAACGGCGATCTCTGGGTCGGCACACGTCAGTACGGAGCGTGGCGCCACGACGGACGCCAGTGGGAGCAATTTCAGGGCAAGGACAGCCTGGCGGCGAACAGCGTACGCAGCATCGCCGAAACAGCCGATGGCTCGCTCTGGGTCGCCACCGACCGCGATGTGAATCGTTTCGATGGATACACTTGGACCGCGGATGTATTGCCCGCGCCTCTTGCCATTCCGCACGAAGGAGGCGCTTTGAAGGCTGCACCCTCCGGGGCGCTCTGGATCAACCGTCACACCGTCGACTGGAATCGGCGCGCATGGTCCAAGGCTTCGCCTCTGGCGCCCGACAGCGAATTTCGCACGTCGCGTTATCAGTTCCAAGGCGCTCCGCCGCAGACCACCCTGACAACAGGGCCGGAAAAGGTGTCCCAGCCAGGCAACATTTCCGTGCTGTGGCGAGGCGCCGCGCCCTGGCGCGAGGCACGGGATTTTCACCTCCAGTTTTCCTACCGCCTCGATGATCAGCAGTGGTCGCCCTACACCTCCGACCGCGGTCACGCATTTTTCGCGCTGCCCTCGGGCCATCACCGCCTCGAGGTGCGCGCCCGCGACCAGGATTTCAATGTGGACCCCACGCCCGCCACGTTGGATTTCGTCGTGCTGCCGCCGGTGTGGAAGCAGCACTGGTTCATCCTGTTGATGACGCTTCTGAGCGGGTTGATTGTTACGCAAAGCGTTCGTGTGTTTCTGGAGCGAGGCCGTCTCCGCAAAACCAACCGCGCGCTGGCCATCGAAATCGAGGCCCGCCGGAAGTCCGCCGAAGAAATCCGTCTCCTTAACGCCAGCCTCGAACAGCGTGTTTTGGAACGCACTGAAGCGCTGGCCAAGTCGCAGCACCGTTACCAACTACTCTTCGACACGATGCTGCAAGGCGTGGTTCACCAGGACTCCGAAGGCCGCATCATCTTTATGAACCCGGCGGCGGAGCGCATCCTCGGCAAGAGCCGCGAGGAACTCATCGGTCGCCGGGTCACGGATACAGAAACCCGCACGATCAGCGAAACCGGCGTTCCGTTTCCTCCCGCAGAGCATCCCGCGATCAAGGCACTCGTCACCGGCCAGGCCGTGCGCGACGTCGTGATGGGAATCCATAACCCGCGCGAAGCGGCGACCCGCTGGATCGACATTGCGGCGATGCCGCTTTTCCGGCCGGGAGAAAACACACCCTACGAGGTCTACTCGATCTTCGACGACATCACCGAACGCCGCGAAGCCGATCTCGAAGTCCGCCGCCTCAACACCCAGCTCGATGCCCGCGCACGCGCGCTCGAAGCGGCCAATCGCGAGCTCGAAGCCTTCAGCTATTCGGTCTCGCACGATCTGCGCGCCCCGCTGCGCAGCATCGACGGGTTCAGCCGCATGCTGCTCGAAGACTGCGCCGAAAAACTCGATGACAACGGGAAGGACAGCCTCCGCCGCATCTGTTCGGCCAGCCAGCGTATGGGCCAGCTCATCGACGACATGCTGAACCTTGCCCGCGTATCACGCAGCGGATTACGCGTCGCTCCGGTCGATCTCAGCGCCCTGGCCTCCACGGTGGCCGCCACCCTCCGGCAGGCGAATCCGCAACAACAGATCGAGTTTGTCATCGAGCCGAACCTCGAAGCGAAGGGCGATGCCCGGCTCCTGCAGATCGTGCTGGAAAACCTCTTCGGCAACGCGTGCAAGTTCTCCAGCGGCCGCACCGTCGCACGAATCGAGTTCGGCCGTATCCAGCGCGGCGGCGGTCCGGCGTATTTCGTGACGGACAACGGCGCTGGATTCGACATGAGTTGTGCGCAGAAGCTTTTCGGAGCTTTTCAGCGCTTCCACACCGCAGCGGAATTCCCCGGCACCGGCATCGGCTTGGCCACCGTGCAGCGAATCATCCAGCGCCACGGCGGTGAGGTGGCTGCCGAATCCCAACCCGACCGCGGCGCGACGTTCTTCCTTACCCTCCCCGATCCCCCTCCCGCTACCCCGTGAAAAACAAACCAATCCTCCTCGTCGAAGATAGTGACGACGACGTGCGCCTCACCAGGCGCGCGCTTCAGAAAAACAACATCACCAACGAACTCGTCGTGGTCGGCGATGGCCTCGCCGCGCTGAGTTACCTCCGCACCACGGCGGAGGCCGGCGATGACGAAACCCGCGTGCTGCCGGCCGTCGTCCTGCTCGACTTGAAACTCCCTAAAATGGACGGCTTGGAAGTGCTCCGGCAGATCCGGGCGGACCCTCGGCTACGTCGTCAGCCCGTGGTGATTCTCACGACTTCCCGCGAGGATCGAGACATCGTGAAAAGCTACGATCTCGGGGCGAACAGCTATATCCGTAAACCGGTCGACTTCGAACAGTTCACCGCCGCCATCCGGCAGATGGGCCTTTACTGGCTCATTTTGAACGAACCCCCGCCAGTCAACGCATGCGGACTGTCATGAAAAATCCCTTACACGTCCTCATCGTCGAGGATTCCCCGGACGATGCCCGCCTGCTGATCCATGAGTTGAAACACGCCGGCTACGAGGTCACCGCCGAACGTGTCGAAACGGCCGCGGCCTTGAAGGCTGCCCTCGATCGCGGGCAATGGGAGCTGGTCCTGTGCGACTTCGTGTTGCCGGGTTTCGGCGGCGAAGCGGCACTGCGCATCGTCAAGGACAGCGCCCGGGACATCCCGTTCATCTTCGTGTCGGGAACCATCGGCGAGGATATCGCTGTCGGCGCGATGAAAGCCGGGGCTCACGACTATGTGATGAAAGGCAATCTCACGCGGCTGATCCCCGCGATCCAGCGCGAGCTGCGTGACGCCGTGGAGCGCAGCCAGCACCGCGAGGCCGAGACGCAGATGCGGATGTCCGAGCACAAATACCGCCACCTCTTCCGGAGCATGAGCGACGCCGCTTTGCTCGTCTCCGAGGAGACTGAGAAAATCATCGATGCCAACGAGCAGGCGAGCCTCCTCTTTGGCCGGACTCGCGACGAGCTCCTCGGCCTGACGAGCTCCGTCCTGTACCCGCCGTCCACGCCCGACGAGGTAAACGGACCGCCCCCCGAGAGCGCGTGGCATGTCCCCGGTGGCTGCGAGTCGCGGGTGCAGCGAAAAAACGGATCGACCGTCCCGGTTCACGTCAGCATCACGCGCATCCGACTATACGACCGATCTTTCCTGCTGACGCTTTTCCACGACATCAGCGCGCGCAAACACGCCGAAGCAGCCCTGAACAACGTGCTCCGCCACGCCCGGGCGATGTTCATGCGTTTCGAAATCGTGGCTCCGCCGGGATGGGAACAGAAGGACGCTGCGTGGGCCGCCGCAAATTTCCGCTGGCAGACGTTACCCTTCGACGAGTTGGTCGCCCAAGAGGTGCTTCCCGTAGATGTGCCGCCTGGAACGCCCTATGACTTGGGCTGGGCGCGCGCCAAACATCCGGACGACGAGCAAGCGATGGGCCTGACCGCTCACTCCGCGCTGGTATCCGGTGCGGCGACCTGGCGGCAGGAGTTCCGCGCCATCGACCGCCACGGCCGGCTGCACTGGTTCTCGCAGGTCGCCTCCATCGAAAAGATGGGCCACGGTCGCTGGCAGGTGATGACGATCAACACGGACATCACGGAGCGCGTGCTCGCGGAAGAGGCACTGCGGACCAGCGAAGAACGCCTCTCCACCGTTTTCCATCTCAGCCCAACAGCCATCTGCATCGTCCGCGCTGCCGACAACCGCTTTGTCGAAGTCAACGAAGCGTTTGTCCTCGGCACTGGCTACACGCGCGACGAAATCATCGGTAATACCCCCAGCGGGCTGAACCTCTGGGAGTATCCGCCCGAACGCGACGCGATCATGCGGGAGGTTCACGAGAAAGGCACCGCCATCGCGTTCAAACTCAGAGGCCGCCGCAAATCGGGAGACGTCGGCGTCGGTCTGAGCTCCCTCACTAGAATCCCGCTCAACGGCGAGGAGCACTACCTCTGGTTGATCTTGGATATTACCGAGCTGGAACGTGCCGGGGAGGCGCAGCGGGAAAGCGATCAACGATTCCGCCAGCTCACGGAGAACATCGACGAGGTCTTCTGGCTTACCGACCTGAGCAAGAGCCAGATCATTTACGTCAGCCCCACCTACAATTGCGTCTGGGGGCGCACCTGCGAAAGCGCCTACGAGACGGCTCAGTCATGGCCAAACTTTGTCCACCCGGAAGATCGCGAGCGCGTGCGCGCGGCATTGGAACTCCAGGCGACCGGGAACTACGATCTCGAGTACCGCATCGTGCGGCCCGACGGCTCCATCCGCTGGATACACGAACGCGCTTTTCCGGTGAGAGACGCCCATGGCAAACCCTACCGCATCGCCGGTGTGGCCTCCGACA
>CAMLSH010000022.1 GCA_946482625.1 uncultured Opitutaceae bacterium | reverse complement strand
CCTTCGAACAGAGATGGAAAAACGAACACGTCGTGCGCGGCCATCTCGGCGAGGACCTCGGCGTGGGGGCAGGACGGAATCCAGCGGACGCGTTCGCGTTTCAACTCGGCTTCCAAGGCGGCGCAGGGCTGGAGCGGCAGGGTGCCGATGATGGTGAGCTCGACGGCGCTGCCGAGGGAGCGGCAGGCGTTGAACAAGTAGGAGAGGCCTTTGCGCTGGCCGAGCGAGCCGACGAAGATCACGCGGAGCGGGCCGGAGCCGTCGCGTTCGGCGCGGCGCGGCGCGGTGGCGGGGCGGAGAGGGGCGCCGTAGGGGATGACCTCGACCGGGGCGGAAAAGCCGGGGGCGGAGGCGAGGGTTTTCAGCGTGTAGCTGCTGGCCACGTACACGCGGTCGGCGAGGGCGAGTTCCTCGTCTTTGCGCGCGGTCTTGGCGGGGCTGTCGTCGTTGCCGATGAGCGTGGAGGCCCAGGCGGGTTCGCGTTGGGCTTCTTCGAGGAGGAGTTCGCGGGCGGCGCGCCAGTAGCCGATGGGGAGATCGTAGAGGGTTTTCACGCCGCGCTTTTTCGCTTCGCGGAAGCCGCAGACGGCGCCGTCTTCGTAGGCATAGAGGCCGGTGAAGTTTTTTTCGCGCAGGCGGCGGGCGACGCGGCGGTCGAGCGAGTGGTAAACCGCATCCACACTGAAGCGGCCGGTTTCGTGGCGGACGAGCGAGTTGAAGCCGGCGCGATGGGCGAAAAGGCGGGCGGCCTCGCGCCACGGGTGGGCGTGCAGGTGGGGCTGGAGCGCGTCGGGGAAGGAGCGGCGGGCGAGTTGTGTGCGGACGCCGCCGGGCAGCAGGAGGGAAAGCGGGCTGGTGCCGCGGTAATTGAGGCAGGTCCAGAACTCGTCGATCAACCCGGCGCGATGCAGACCGAGGGCCGCGTGGCGGACGTTGGCGTTGCCGGTGGGATGCGTGAAGAGGAGCATGATGCAGACGGCGTGACCGCGACGAGGATCGGTGAAAGAAGAGGGCGCGGATGGATCAGTGGGCGCTCGACGGCAGCGGCGGCAGCGTGTCGAGGGCTTGTTTCAAAACGGCGAGATCGAGGTCGATGTCGTCTTTGATGCCGCGCGGAGCGTTCTTGGGCGATGGCCGCGGGCCGCGCCCGACGATGGCGGTGAAATCGCAGCCGAGATGGGCGGCGATCATCCAGTTGTACGGGACGACCCAGTCCGGCGCGTAGAACTCGATCACGCGGCAGGACGGTTGTGCGAAGACGAGATTTGCGAGCGCGGAGCCATTGGGCCCGAGAACGACGGAGGCTTCGGAAAGCAGGCGGGCTTGCGCCTCAACGGAGAGCCCGGAGAGGACGGGCTCTTCGAAGCCATAGGCGTCGAGCAGCGACTGGAGGCCGGTGTGGTTGAGCACGCGGCGGTGGGCGGCGTCGCGGCGGCCCAAATACAAACGGCGGTGGGGCGCGGCGGGCTGGCGCGGTGCGAAAAGGCCGCGCACGAAGTCGAGGTCGGCGCCGCTGACGAGGGTGCTGTCGTGATGAAACGACGGCACGACGAGCGTCTCGGCCTGGAAATGATCAGTGTCGTTCACGCGGATGATCCGGCTTTCGTCCAAGCCGAGGCGGGCGAGGGTTTCGCGTTGGAACGGGAGATCGCGATGTTTGATCAGGACGTGGTCGAAGGCGCGCAGATCCCAGCCGGCGCGTTGCACGAGGGCGGCGCGGGGGAGCAGGTCGATCATCCAGTGATGATAATTTCCGGCGGCTTCGGGCGTGATCAACGACAGCGTGCGACCGGGCAGCGCACGGGGTCGGCCGAAGTGTGCGCGCGTGTAGATCGGGTGGACGGCGGGATCGCCCCACATGTCTTTCGAGAGCTCGGGAATGAGGCGTCCATCGGCGGTGAGAACGGCGGAGTCGTAGTAACCCCAGACGCGACCTCCGGAGATTTCGGCGACATAGCTCGCGGGGAAAGTGCCGCGGCTGTGTTTCTCGAAATTGGGATGCGGAACCGGTTCGCCGGGCATGTGCGGGAGCGGGCGGACGAACGCTTGCTCGGGCTCGACGAGACGCACGGAAACGCCGTCGGCTTGGGAAGCGCAGAGCGGGAAGAGCTGGTTGCGCGGGAGATTCAGGCGGGTGCGCGTGAACGCGAGTTCGCGCAGGCCGGCGAGGCTGTAGATGCGGGCGCGGCGTATGTATTTATCGATACGGCGGGCGGCGCGGCGGAGGGGCGTGATCACGGTGGTGCGCACGTTCATGAACCGGTGGCGGCGGGGACAGCCTGCTCCAGATAGTCGAACCACAGGCGCGAGACGACGTCGGGCGCGAAGCGGCGGTCGTACACATCGCGTTGGGCGAGGCGCGAGGTTTCGCCGGCGCGGAGGCGGCGGACCAGTTCGAGGACGCCGGGGAGAGCGCTTTCGGGTGTGCAGGGATGATCGAGGACGACGCAGTTGACGGCGGCTTCGGCGAGTTCGCGGGTGCCGCCGCGGTCGGTGGCGATCCACGGAAGGCCGGCGGACATGGTCTCTATCAAGCTGAGGGGCATGCCCTCGTTGTGGACGGAGAAAAGGGCGACGGCGTCGAGCGAGCGGAGGATTTCGCCGTGGCGGACGAGATCGCGATAGGGGCCGTGGTAGCGGATGTTGGGGAAAGCGGCGAAATGGGATTCTGGATACTCGGGGCCTCCGCCGTGGATGTGCCAGAGCACGCCGGCGAGTTCAGGGCGGCGGCTCAGCGAACAGAGCGTGTCGATGCCTTTGGTGGAGACGAGGCGTCCGAGGAAGCCGATGTGAAGCGGTCGGTCGTGCGCGGGGCCGGGTTTCTGGATCTGGTCGCGCGTGACGGGGCACGCGGTGAAGTACGGGAGGAAGCACACGCGACGACGGTTGAGCGCCTGCTCGATGCCGGTGCGGGTGGCTTCGCTGCACGCGACGATCTCGGGTGCGCGGGCGAGTACGCGGCGGAAGCCGGGAGCCCAGGTGGCTTGTTCACCTGCGTCGGCAGCGGTGTGGTGATGATGGACGATGCGGGTGCGACCGCCGCGTTGCGCGGCTTTCCAGACGATGCTGGCGAGGGCGCTCTGGCCGTTGGTGTAGATGAGATCCCAGCGGGTGGAGCGGGCGCGGTAGCTTTCGCGCCAGAGCCAGAGATATTTTTGCAGTTGCGACGCCTGGCCGCGCGGGCGGGAGAGTTCGCGAAAGTCTATCCCGGCGGCGGCGAGCGCGGAGCGGGCGTCGTTGTTGAGCGAGTCGCTGGTGGTGAGCAGGCGAACGCGATGACCGCGCGCGGCGGCTTCCTGGGCGAGCACGCAGACATGGCGTTCCATGCCGCCGTACGCGGCCATCTGGGGGACGTAGAAAAGGAGGTTCACTGCTGGAGAAGCGGGGTGTCCTGAATGCTGTTGAGGCGGGAGAGGAAAGCGGAGGCGAGGGCGCCCAGTCGAGGCTGGGGAGGGCGGCGGCGCGCGAGCCAGCCGGCCATGAGCTCGGACGGCGTATCCGAAAGGCGGACGACGAGCGGATCGCGCAGCGGCGGCGGCGTGGGCGGTTCGCGCAGGGCCCAGTCGTCGCGTGGCACGATGACCGGCAGGCCGTGATCGAGCATGGCGGCGACGGCGCCGCTTTTGCCGATGAGCGCCCACGGGTGCGTGCCGATGCCGAAGTCGAGGGACTGGAGCAGGCTCGAAATCTCGGATGGCGGGCGTTCGCCGAGGTTTTCGAGCGCGATGCGGCCGTTGTATTCAGTCTTCAATTGCGCGAAGAGGGCGTCGCCATGGGCGCCGAGCCGGCCGAAGCCGAGGATGCGCAAGGTGCGTTTCGAGGCCTTGGCGCCGCGGGCGAGCGCGGACAGGCAGGGACGCGGATCGAATTGCGTGTGTACGGTCCCGAAGATGCCGCCGACCCATTCGTCGCCGTGCGGCGCGGGCGGCATGGGCTCGACGGGGATGTTGCCGCACAACGGGAGGATGCCAGGCGTGCAGCCCTCGCGGATCAGCGTGGCGCGGTAGGCGGGGTTGGAGGTGTCGATGACGGTGGGCGCGATGCAGCGGATAAACGCCATGAGCGCGCGGCGTTGAAAGAAGCCGTAGGCGCGATTTTTAAACGGCTCGCCGAAGGAAAGGCCGATCCACAGCTCGTGCAAAAAGAGATGGTTGTGTCGTCCCTCGCCGAGCCGCGCGAATTCGAAGGCGGAGTCGGGGATGATGCCTTTGGGGTGAAAACCGTAGGGCACGATTTGCCAGCTGACCCAATCGGGCGCGTGGGTGGCGACGAAGGCCTGGGCGTGTTCGTAGCGTGCGGTCCAGGATTTGGCGGGCGAAAGGCGGAGGACGGGGAAGACGTGGTTTCGCTCGGACTGTGTCTCGTGCACGACGGGTTCTTTCGCGTGTTCGTCGTTGATCGCGATGAGGGCGCACGTGTGACCGGCGTCGGCGCAACCGCTGGCGAGCAGGCGCGTATAATCGCCCACGCCATCACGGCCTGGCTGGAGAGAGGTGCACACGAACAGGAGATTCATAGGGGCGCGCAGACAGGCCGCGCGGCAAAGCGTTGCTGAGGGTTTTGCTGAAAGACGCTCATGTGCGCCGGTAGAAGCGGCCGATCAATGCGGAGAGCGCGAGTGCGCGCTGGCGGCTGCGCAGCGTGGAGGCACTGAAAAGTGCAATGGGCGCGGAGGCGTGCTGATGAAACGCCTTGGTTTGCACCGAGGGCGGATAGCCGCGCAGAGCCTGACGAAGCAAACTGCCCTGCCACGGTTTCGGCGTGCCAACGGCGTGCGAGAGGTAATGGCCGCCGGTGACGAAATCCATCGCCTCGGGGCCGGCGGTGTTCAACGGGGTCTCGGTGATCATGAGCGCCATGTTGAGCGCGTCTTGATCGGTGGAGTGAAAGAGGGTGGTAGCGGTGCCGGCTTTGATGTGGTGGTGCTGCGCGCCGAGGACTTCGCGGACGATCGTCATCATGCGCTGCCATTCGCCGAGGAACGCGGCGTGTGTTCGTGGGACGCCGATGAAGCCGGAGTTGTAGTAGCGGTGGAGTTCGCGCTTTGGCGTGAGGCCGCGCGGGGTGAGCACGCGTTGCCAGGCGCGGCGTGTTGGGTGGCGCGGTGGGAGGGACGGGTTGAGATCTTCGACGAGGGCGACGCCATCGTCGAGCCAGTCTGAGAAAAGCGACCACGGGCATTTCACGACGATGTCGGGATCGAGATAGATTGCGGCGGAGGCGTCGGGAGCGAGTTCGCCGAGGAGGCGCTGGAGGAATTCAGGTTTGTGATACGCGAAGTGCGGCGCGGATTCGAGCGACACGAAGACGATCTCGAAATCGGGCGCGGCGGCGAAGCGGTGGAGATCGGGGCCGTCGGCGCGGGCGGAGGCGGCCCACGGCGGGAGTGCGCCGCGGTAGCCGGCCCAGAAGGTGCCGCGATAACCGGAGGCATGGAGGGAGTTGGCGAGCGCGCCGGCGCCGGTGTGGTAATCGCCCTCGAAGAGCGTGCAGGCGGCGATGGGGTTGGAGTTATTCACGACGACGGTGGCGGCGGGCTTCCTTTGACGAGGCTGAGGAGAAAGGCGGCGGCGCTGTAGGCGAGGATGCGCGGGGAGCGGCGGTGGCGGCGGGCGCGGGCGATGTGGGCGCGGGCGAGGCGGGGATCGGCGCGGAGCACGAGGCGGCCGGCGGCGAGCCAGGCGGAGGAGGCGCGTTCGCGGCGGAGATCGACGGGGATGGCGGACCAGTCGGCGTTGCGCTCGAAGACCTCGGCGACGCCGACGGCCATGGCGGGGGCGTTTTTCGTCATCGCGCCGGCATGCTGGCGGTAGCGGCAGGTGAGCGCATCGACATAACTGATACGGATCCCGGTGCGGGCAAGACGCAGCCAGAGCTCGCGATCTTCGACGTACCGGCATTTGGGATCGAAGCCGCCGACTTTGTTGAGCGTGTCGCGGCGGATGAGAGCGGAGGAAGGTTGGATCGGGTAGTCGCCGCGGAAGAGCGAGAGCGGGAGCGCGGCGATGGCGTCGGCGGTGGGGATGCGAAGTTCGAGGTCTTTGCCGGTGTCGCTGTCGAACAGGATGACGCCGGTGTGGACGAGTTCGGCGCCGGTTTCACGGGCGCGGGCGATGGCGTGTTCGAGGTGATGAGGCGTCCAGAGATCGTCGGAGTCGATGAGGGCGATCCATTCGCCGCGCGCGGCGGCGATGGCGGTGTTGCGCGTGGCGGGGAGGCCCTGGTTGACGGTGTGGCGTTGGAAACCGACGGGTTGGGAAACGGTCCGGGCGAAGGCGCGGACGATTTCCTCGGTGTTATCGTGCGAGCCGTCTTCGACAATGATGGCTTCCCAGTCCGGGAAGGTTTGGGCGCGAAGACTGGCGAGCGTTTCGCCGATGAAGGCCCCGGCCTTGTAGGCGGGTATACAGATACTGACGACGGGAGTGGCCATCGGTCAGGCGCGGGCGGGCGTGAAGCGGGACGGGCCGTGAGAGGCGTTGGCGGGGGCGAGTGGGGGACAAGCGGAGCGGCGGCAATCGACAGACATGGCCCGAAGAAGGCGCGAAAGCGCCGACGGGGCCAGATTTTTACGACTCCGCGTGAGAACCGTCTATCCCGGGCTCGGGGCTGAGATCGGGAGCAGGTCGACCGTCGACGTCGGAGGTGGGGTGTATGCCCGTCGCGGATCCCAATCGACGTTTTCGCGAATCACTTTGGCGGGGATGCCGCCGACGAGCGTGTGAGGCGGGACGTTTTTGGTGATGACCGAGCGGGCGGCGGCGATGCTGTGGGCGCCGATGGTGACGCCTTTGAGCACCTGACAGTTGTTGCCCAGCCAGACGTGGTCGTCGATGCGGGTGTCGGCGGGCGGGTTGACGCGCTGGCGTGTCGCGGCATCGAGCACGCTGTGGCCATCGCTGTTGCGGAGGTCGAGACCGTAGGCGATGAGGCAGTAGCGGCCGACGTGGATGGCGCCGCCTTCGCTGCAAACGGTCATGGGGGCGAACATCGTGGTGTTGGCGCCGATTTCCAGGCGGCCACCGCGATCCTCGACGAGAAAGTGTCCGCCTCGGAGGCGGGCGTGGGCGCCAATGACGACGGTGTGGTTTGCGCCGATGAGGCGGATGGTGACGTCCCACAGGCGCGCGCCGGGCTCGACGATCAGCGTGTGGCCGGGGCCGGAGAGCTCGATATCGCAGCGGTGGAGGAGAGCGTCGTTGAGTTCGATGCGGTGGCCTGTGCCCGCGCGGTGGATACGCGTGCGGTGCAGGCGGCGGTAGAGGTGCGCGCGAAAGCGGCGGAGCCAGACAATGCGGGCGAGAGCAAGGACAGGGGTGGTCATGCGGATGCGCCGGGGATGAGCGCAGAAGCGGGGTAGTTGGGGCTGGTGAAACCCGATCTAGCGGAAGGAACGCTTCACGGAAGATCGGAGGTCGCGTGGCAGAGGTTGAGCGAAGAGCAACGCGGCATGGAAGCCCATAATCGGCGTGCACGCGGGATCGCGGCGCGGCTCAAGGACGCGGCAGGCGGTTTTGGCTCACGGCTCGTGACGGAAGGCTTGCTGGTCGAACTGGGTGTTGAGCCGGATGCGTTCGGCCTCAAGCAAGCGGCGCTCGATATCGGCGAGGGCGGGCTCCAGTTCGGCGTCGGAGACGAGGTATTGTTCGGCGTACGCGAGCAGCTCGCTCCACCGGGCGCGAAGGGTGGTGTCGGCGAGGTGGGCGTGTTCGACGGTGGCGGCTTTGTACATGCCTTCGAGGGTATCGAGGGCGGGTTTTCGGATGTCGTTAAACTCGGCCAGCAAGCGGGCGGCCTCCGCGGTGGCCTCGGGGATGGGGCGGACGCCCATCATATCGATCCGGGCGATGCAGCCCCAAGGTTCGAGGATCGGGAGGTGGCAGGCGGCGAAGGGAGTACCGGCGACGGCGGCGGCGTGCTCGGCGGCGGTGGCGTTGAGTTCGTCGAGCGAACGTTCGAGTTCGGCGGCGGCGGAGCGGACGGTAGTGAGTTTCCACGTGGTGTTGCTCGACGGACGGGCGCGGGCGGTGCGGGCGTCTTCGGCGTAGGCGGCGTGGGATTCGCGGAGATCGCGGAGGAAACCTTTGAGGCGGTCGGCGACGACGGCTTGTTGGCTATGCCAGTGCTCGTGAAAACGGGCGGCGCGGAGGCCTTGCTGATAGGCGGGGTCGCTCTGGCCGAGGTGCTGGACCAGAGCGGCGCGGAGGGCGGGGTGGAGGCGCTCTCGGGCCAGAGCAGCGCGGGCGGCGAGCGCGTCGATCGCGGCGAGCTGGGTCTGGACGGTTTTCAGCGCGGCCTGGTACTCTTCGCGGTCTTTTTTGGAAGAAAGCAGGCCGCCGAGAGCGGGTTTGCGGGCTTGGATTTCCTCGGTGCGGGTAAGGTTATCGCGCCGGCTGTCGTCGAGGACATTGATGGCGACCGACAAGGTGGCTTCATCGCGCAACATGGCCACAATCCCGGCAGGCAGGTCCGCGAAGGGCTTGGTTTCGGCCATGGGCTGGGCGGGGGAGGAGTCAGACGCGCGAGGCGCGTGGACGAGTGTCCGGCCGGTGGAGCGGCGGTGGGGCGTTGGTTGGAAAGAGGCGGTTGGCGAACGAGGGGTTCATGGCTGCACTACTCGTTTATCGGTCGGATTCAGGCGTGGTTAAATCCCTGTAAAATAGTTGTGAGGGTTTTTACCAGAGCGCGTGGGCGGAGAAAGGCTAAAGAAGGCCGTTCGGACGGTGGGCACCAGAGCGCCGAACAGTCCGAAGCCGTTTAAACGCGATGAAGTTAGTGGAGTTTGGCGGGTGTCGGTTGCACGCGTTTACTGGAAAAGTGGAGACGGCTGGATCAGCCGCGGCGGATTTCAGAGCCGTGGAAGCGGATCTGGAGGCGGAAGACTTTTTTGATGCGGCACTTGATCTGGCCGGTGGTGAGATCGAATTTTTCCGGGACCTCGATGCGGTGGAGGTCGACGACGGCGTGGTAACCGCGTTCGGAAAACACGTCGATGAGCATGGCGAGGGCGAGGGAGTCATCGAGCACGGGGTCTTCCGTGTTGATCAAGGCGACGCCGGAGATGGCGTGGCGGAGGATGATCGGCATCAATTTTTTCTCCACGAAGGTGACGACGCGGCCGAAAAGGTCGGGATGCTCGAATTCGTAGGCGTCGAGGCGCTTCACCATTTCCTGGCGGGCGTGGACCACGATGTCGCCCGCGAGGGGAAGGCTGCGGAGGCGGTCGTAGGTGCGCGGATCGAGTTCGAGGGAGCTCTGGTACTTGAGCTCGCGGAGGATGTTTTGCTCAACCTCCTCGATGGTGCCCTGCGCGTTGATGAAGTGGTAGTGGTAGATCTCCTTGAGCGACTGGAGGGCGGACCAGGTTTGTTCTTTGAAGACGCGGTAGCGGCGCTGGGCGAGGGCGGCGTCGTAGTCGGTGGCGCGCTCTTCCTGGAGTTCGCCGATGCCGGTGCGGCGGACCTCTTCGTTGTACTCGCGAATTTCGCGGCCGCGTTTGAGCTGGCGGGCGACGCTCTCCTTTTCGTCCACGAAGAGCACCATGATGTGGATCGTGGGCTGGCGGAAATGGATGCCGAGCGGCGTATGGACGAACTCGCTACGGAGCTGGTGGAGTTTGTTGACGAGAAGTTTGAGGCACTCGACCTGGACCTTGGTGCGGGGAAAGCCGTCGAGGATGACGCCGTCGCGATATTCGGGGCGGAGGAGCTGTCGCAGGAGGATGCCGATGACCTCGCGGTCGCCGACCATGCCGCCGGCGTCTTTGATGCGGCGGGCTTCGGGCGTATCGAGCAGCGAGGAGACGACGATGGGCGGGCAGGTGAGGCCGCGGGCGTTGAGGATGAAGGCGGTGTTGGTGCCTTTACCGGCACCGGGGGCGCCGCCGAGGAGGATGAATTCCTTGGGGAAGCGAAGATCTTCGCGGCGGAAATCGGATTCGAGGTCCTGCCAGACGGCCTCGAAAATGAGGTGGGCGTCTTTGATTTCGAGATCGGCGTGGCGCGCGGTCGCCGGGGTGCCGTTGGCGGAAAGCGGGATGGATGGGGTGGTGTTGGCGGGCGCGCTCATGGGTGGGAAGGGGGCGAACTAGAACGAAGAGCGGGCCCGGATTCGACTCAAGAAATGCGGGGGCGGAGGGAAAAGTGAGGATGCCCCGTGGGGAATGACCAGTGACTGATGGCCGATGGCGAATGAACCGTGATCGATAGCAGAAAGGCGGAGCTCGGCGAGCCGCGGGCGGTTTTAGGTGGAGCGGGCGGTCCCCGCACGCTGTGCGATGTCGAGGGAGGTGAAGACGTAGGATTCGCGGGCGGTGTCGCACAACGCGCGAGGGACCGCGCGTTCCACCCGGATGAGAGATTGCCCGCGTAACAAGGGTGAGGCGCGCGTCGCATCGTTCCGGCGCGTTGGGGGCAACGCGCCCTACCTCGGACTACGTTACTTCGTCTCTGCGGGCTGCGGGACGAGTTTGCCGAGGTTGAAGCTGGGGGGCGGGGTGCTGTCGACGAGGGCGAGGAACTTTTCGCGGCGCTGGATAAGCAACTGGTGAACGGCTTCGCGTTGAGCGTAGCTGAGGCCGAGTTCTTCGGTGAGGCGGGCGAGGGTGAAGGGGATGACGACGAGGGTGATCGCGGTGTCCATGCCGTCGTAAATGCGGTAGCGCCAGTCTTTGGCTGGGTCGGGTTTTTCACCGGCCTTGAGTTTGGGCGCGGGTGGTTTCTCGGTCATGGCTTTGAGCCGCTCTCGCTGGACGGGCGTGAGCAAGGCTTCGAGCTGGGTGCGAAATTCGAGTTTGATGGGCTCGACCTTCTTTTTGAAGGCATCGATCTCGGCCTTCATCTGGCGGAGGGCTTCGTCGGGGAGCGGCTGGCCGGAGGGTTTAGGCGCGTCTGGATTTTCCGGAACGGAGTTAAGCGGAGCATCGCGTAATTCGCTGAGAATGCCTCCGGAGGGCGGAGCCGGGACCGGCTGGGTGCGCTGCATCCAAGAGCCGGCGAAGGTGCCGGCAGCGAAGCCGATGAGTGTGGCGAAGGCGATGATGAAGCCTTTGTTCATAGCGGATCGAGGCTGGCGGTCTGCATGGCGACTTCGTGCCATTGGGCCATGTGCTGGGCGTTGGTTTCCTCGGTGTTGCGGGTGTGGAGGATGACCACCAAGACGACACAGAAGGCGGCGGTGTACGCCGACACGGCAAAGGGGTGCAGGAAAAAGCGGGCGGCGCCGGTGCGTTCTGCATGGGCGAGTCGGATACGGCGGAGCACGCGGTCGGGGAAATCGGCGGGCAGTTGCGCGGCGGCGTGCTGGTGGAGCTGGCGCCAGGCGCGGGTTTCAGGAGGCGTGTTCATAGTGTTGGCGGAGTTGTTCGCGGGCGCGGTGGAGGCGGGCTTTGAGGGCGACAACGCTGATGCCGGTGGCGTCGGCCATTTCCTGCTGGCTGCGGCCTTCCTGGGCAAGGGCGATGAGGGCGCGATCGGCGGGTTTGAGTTTGGAGAGGGCGTGGCGGAGGGCGTCGAGTTCCTCGCCATCCACGGACGTAGGGGTTTCGGGGATTTCGAAGTGTTCTTCTTGTTCGAGCGGGGAAAAAAGGCGCTGCCAGCGTTGGCGGCGGATGTGATCGATGCAGGCGTTGCGGGCCATACGGAAGAGCCAGGCTTCGAACTGGGCGGGCTGATCGAGACGTGGGAGCGCGCGGATCATTTTGATGAAAACAATTTGGGCGAGATCTTCGACGGCATCACTGCGGCCGGTGATCGAGTAGATGAAACCGGCGATGCGATTTTGATAGGCGACGATGAGTGCGCGCTGCGCGTCCTCGCGGCCTTGCTGCGCCTGACGGACGAGGTCCGGCAGTGCCGTCGTTTCGGTGATGTCCATGCGCGTGCATTTCTATGACAGGGATGACGTGGGAAGTGCCCGGAAGTTGCGCGAGCGGTGCTTCTTGCAATCTGCGGGTTTTGAGGAGGCGTGGCGTGTGCAGGATGCACGTTTCGCGCAGGCTCCCGAAAGAGCCGGAGGAGTAATTATTAGCACGAGGTCGTTTGTCTGCAAAGGGATGGGCGAGTGGAGGAGACGATGGCACGGGAGGAGCAAGGGGAGACGTCAACCAAACACTCCGATTTGCATTCGGGCGACAAGGGCGGACCGTTCTGAACATCCGCAGCCGCCGTGAAACGATGCGACTTCGAAACCTATCTCTTTTTTGTGCCATGCTGAACTGGGTGATAACCTTGATCCTTCTCGCGACGGTTGCGGGATTTTTTGTTTTCGCCGGAACCGGTGGCGAGATCGGAAGTCTGCTGGCGCGTATTGCTGTGGCCGGCTGCTCGACGGTGGCGGTGGTGATGCTCGGGGTTCATCTCTGGCATCGCTCGCGTCATCCGAAGGCGGGTTGAGCCAGAAGCGATCTGTTCTTTTTGGATCTGAAAAATTTCCCACTTCCCGGAGGTGCGACTTCCGGGATTGTTAGTTGAAGCTGGACCTGGCGGGGTCGCTCACGCGGCCCCGCCTTGGCTTTTTTATCGTGGAGGAAACTCGGTCCTCTAAGGATCGAGCCTTGCGAATTATCGCGGTTGTCCACGAATGCTCTGTCTGTCCCCACCATGCGCGTACTGATTGTCGACGATGAACCCAGCATCCGCAAAATCACCGGTCTGGCCGTGGAGAGCATGGGACACGAGGTGGTGTCCGCTCCCAATGGCGCGCGCGCGCTAAAAGCGCTGGAGGAAGACACGTGCGACGTGTGCTTCCTCGACGTGAATCTCGGCACGGACGACGGACTCGTCGTGCTGGAAAAACTCCAGAAGGCTCAGCCCGATCTGGTGGTGATCATGTTCACCGCGTACGCGAGCATTGCCACGGCGGTGGATGCGATGCGGCGGGGAGCGTTCGATTTTATCCCGAAGCCGTTCACGCCGGATCAAATCCGCCAAGTGCTCGATAAGGTCGGGCGCACGCGGAAGCTGGAGCAGAAGGTCCGTCAGCTCGAATCGCAGATCACGGAAGAAACGCCCGGCCTCGATCTGACCTCGGCGGAACCGTCGATGCAGAAGCTGTTGCAGATTGCATTTAAGGCCGCCGAGACGCCTGCGACCGTGCTCATCCTCGGACCGAGCGGCACGGGCAAAAGCGTGCTCGCGCGCGAAGTTCACCGGCGCAGCGCGCAGAAAGAAAGCGCGTTTGTCACCGTCAACTGCCCGAGTCTCTCGCGCGAGTTATTGGAGAGCGAACTCTTCGGTCACGTGAAGGGCTCCTTCACCGGCGCGGTGAACGATACGATGGGCAAAGTCGCGGCGGCGGATGGCGGCACATTGTTCCTCGATGAAATCGGCGAGCTCCCGCTGGAGATCCAGCCGAAGCTGCTGCGGCTGCTCCAGGAGCGCGAGTACGAGCGCGTAGGTGAACCGAAAATACGCAAAGCCAACGTACGCGTGATCGCCGCGACGAACCGCAATCTCGTCGACGAGGTGAAGGCGGGGCGTTTCCGCGAAGATCTCTATTACCGCCTCAACGTCATCAACGTGACGCTGCCGGGATTGAAGGACCGGCCGGGCGACTTGATGCGGCTGGCAGAGAACTACCGGGAGTTTTTTAGCGGGCGCATGGGCAAACGCATCACGCAATTCTCGCCGGCGGTGAAGGAGGCGTTCGTGCGTTACGCGTGGCCCGGCAACCTCCGTGAGTTGAGAAATGTGGTTGAGCGCGCGGTGATTCTTTCGGCCGGCGACGTGATCGAGCCGACGGATCTGCCCGAGGAGTTTTCGTATCAGGCCGATTCGAACATCGCCGTCGGAGCGCGGGTGACTCTCGATGCGTTGGAGGCCGAACATATCCGCCGCATCCTCGCGACGGCGAAGAATCTCGACGAAGCGGCGAAGACGCTGGGGATCGATCCAGCGACGCTTTACCGCAAGCGTCAGAAGCTGGGGATCATCTAGCTCGCGTTCGCAAATGGCGGCGTCTCGCGAAACGTAATCCATGCGCACCCGGCTCTATCTTGGCCTGCTGCCGCTGCTGTTGCTCTTCATCGGGGTCGGCGTGGCGGCCATGTACATCTGCCGCGATCTCGGCCGCTCCATCGAGACGAAGTTGGTGGCGAGTTATCGCGTGATGATCGGCTGCCACGAGATGCGCGATGCGGCGTACGCGATGGATCAGGCGATCAAGGAAGCGCAGAACGGCCGCATGTTGGAGGCACATCCGGTGTTCGAGAAAGAGCGCGGGCGTTTCCAGCAATCGCTCATGGACCAGTCGTTCGTTTCTGCCGGGACGGCGCGAACCGAGGCGCTGGCCAAGGTCGCGGAGGCGTTCGACAAGATGGTCGAGTACGGCGACAGCATGTTTAAACTCGGAGCGGCGGTAACGCAGCGGAGTTATTATCAGACGGAGCAGGCGCTCTACCGAACGCTGCGCACGCTGGAGGAGCTGACCTATGCCGACTACAGCGAACTTCAGAAAGAGGCGAAGCGGGTGGCAGATGTAGCACGGATCAGCATCAACTTCGTGGCGCTCGCGATGGTGGGTGGCATCGTGTTGTCATTGTTTTTGTCCTACGGACTGGCGCGGTCGCTCTTGAAACCGATCCGGGCGCTCACCGTGTCGGCCACGGCGCTGGGCGATGGCAATCTGGATCGGGATGTGCCGGTGATGTCGAAGGACGAGCTCGGCGAACTGGCGAGGACGTTTAATTTGATGGCGGCGAAATTGCGGACTTATCGCGACGCAACGGCGGCGAAGGTCGTGCGCGCGCAACGCACGATGGAGGCGACGCTGACCTCGACGCCCGATCCGCTCTTCGTGGTGGCGAAAGATGGCACGCCGGAGTTGCGGAATCCGGCCGCGGAAGAAGTGGCGGCGTCGGAGGAGTTCGCGAATGGATTTCCCGAATGGCTGATGAAGCCGCTGCGCATGGTGCTCTCGACAGGCGTGCACTATGTGCCGACGGGGTATGATCACGTGGTGACGGTGCACATCGGGCGCGACGAGCGGCATTACCTGCCGCGCATTTTATCGATTGGCGACACGCTCACGGGTTTCGGCGGTGCGGCGATGATTTTGCAGGACGTCACCAAGTTTCGGTTACTGGACGATGCGAAGACGAATCTCGTGGGCACGGTGAGTCACGAGTTGAAAACGCCGCTCACGAGCCTGCGGATGGCGGTGTATTTGTTGCTGGAGGAGAGTTTTGGAAAGCTGACGGCGGCGCAGAAAGATTTGCTGGAAACGGCGCGCGACGATGCGGACCGGTTGTTGCGGATCTTGAACGACATTCTGGATCTCTCGCGGATCGAGAGCGGCATCGCGTCGCTCAACCGGCGCGAGGTGGCGGTGCCGGTTTTGTTGGAAGATATGGCGCGGGAGATGAAGGCGATCACGGATGCCGTGAACCAGAAGATCGAGGTGAAGATCGCGGAAGGCGTGAGCGAAACGGTGAGTGTCGATCCCGACCGTTTGCGGCACGTGTTTATCAACCTGTTGGCAAACGCGTCGAAGTACTCGCCGGAAGGAAGTACGATCACGCTCTACGCGCAGCCGGGCGGCGAAGGCGTGGTGCGTTTCGGTGTGCGTGATCGCGGTCCGGGAATCCCGGAGGAAAGCCAGCCGTACGTCTTTGAAAAATTCTACCGCGTGCCGGGCGAGACACGCAAAGGTGCTGGGCTCGGCCTAACGATCGCGCGCGAGATCGTGGTCGAACACGGCGGGGCGATCGGCTGCTCGAGCAAGGTCGGCGACGGCAGCGATTTTCACTTTCTGATCCCGGTGAGCGAAGCAGCGGTGGTGGGGCGGTGAGGGGAATGAGAGGCGCATCTGGCGGGCCGAACTTGCTCGTTTGCTCTTCTCGCTGCTTGCAAAGGCTGGAAGCTTGAGATCGAAAACTTGCCACTCTTTGGCGGGACAAAATGGAGCCCGCTTATCTCCAGCTCATGAACCCCACGCTATTGTTACGCATCGGCTTCATTGCCGTCTGTTCTTCGATGATTTCCGGCTGTGCGAGTTATCGTCGCATCGGCTGAATACCCCACGCCGGCCAAACCGGCCGAGGTCGCGGTTGCGGCCAAGCCGATGTCCAAAATGTCGGAACTGCCCATAGGCGTTTTCTACGATCCCGAGCGCCAAATTATCATCAGCGGACATCAAAAGGGAATGGGCTGGGGAGTGATGTTTGGAGTCGTCGGGGTGATGGTTGCGGATCAGGCGAACAAATCATCGGCGGAAAAGAGGTTTGGTGCTTCCGCTTCAAACTCAGCGGCTGATCTGGGGTCTTTGACTCGGGAGTTGCTGGCATCGGCGGTAGGTACTTCGGACGCGGGCAACTGGACGATCGCGTCAGACAAAGGACAGCTACAGATATCCCCTTACGCGGTCTTCACGGTTTTGAAGTCCGGGAAGGCGCGACTCCACGCGATGTTGAGAGCGGAAGTCCCTGGCGCGAATGGAGAGCCGGCGTGGTCTGTCCGGTATTTCGCGCGGGCTCCGGGAGAATTTATGATCGAGGGCGACGATGGCTGGATGGTGCAGGATCGTTTTATCTCCGGGATGCGTGAGGCCTTGGCGAAGGTGATCGGGGTTTGCGTGGATGACACGCACGGGCGCCTCACTGACAGCAAGACAGTCACTGCGCGCGGCATCCTGCCTTACTTCAACAAGGACAACCTCGACTGGCGCTTCATCGTGGTGAAAGAGACCGAAGACTCCGTGGTCGCCCGGTTTTGTGCGGGTGATGTCATGGTGATGGCGGGAACCCACGTGCTGGACCGGGAGGATTTCAAGATCGAGCCGGCGACGTTCAGAGATCCCCGGAAATAGGTTTCGGCGGCATGTCTCCGAATCACCATATGCCAATGAAACGGCTGTTTTCTTAACACGTTGGCGGGACGTGTAAAGGAAAGGGCTGTTTTCTAGGTATGTTTGAGCGACGTGTCTGGGGTTTGGCGGTTTCGCGGTCCGGGAATTCCGGAGGAGAGCCAGCCGTGTGTTCGAGAAATTTTATCGCGTGCCGGGACAAACGCGCAAAGGCGCGGGATTTGGACTCACGATTGCGCGCGAGATCGTGGTCGAACACGGCGGGGCGATCGGCTGCTCGAGCAAGGTCG
>CAMLSH010000021.1 GCA_946482625.1 uncultured Opitutaceae bacterium | reverse complement strand
TCGTCGCAACATTCTCGCGACGACGCCCGTATCCTCGCGGAAAACCTCGGCATCCGTTTCGAAACCATCGCCATCGCCGACGCCGTCGCCACCGCCGAAGCCGCCCTCGGCCCGGTCTTCGCCGGACGTCCCCGCGACGTCACCGAAGAAAATATTCAAGCCCGCATCCGCGGCGTCATCATGATGGCGCTCTCGAACAAGTTCGGCGCGCTCCTCCTCACCACGGGCAACAAGAGCGAGGTCGCCGTCGGCTACTGCACGCTCTACGGCGACATGTGCGGCGGACTCGCGGTGATCTCCGACGTATTCAAAACTCAAGTCTACGCCCTCTGCCGCTGGATCAATCGCGAGCGCGAAATCATCCCGGAGAACACGATCAGCAAACCCCCGAGCGCCGAACTCCGTCCCGGCCAAGTCGATCAAGACAGCCTGCCGCCCTACGACATCCTCGACGCGATCCTCGAAGGTTACGTCGAAAAAGGCCTGAGCCGCCGCGACCTCGTCCGCGAAGGATTCAATGAAACCGTCGTCAACGACATCGTCCGCAAGGTCGACTTGAACGAGTACAAGCGGAAGCAGATGGCCCCGGGGATTAAGATCACGCCTCTCGCCTTCGGCGTCGGCCGCCGCATCCCCATCGTCCAAAAATACGTGAGCTGAGCACCAGAAATCCGGAATTCGAATCAACCACTAATTCACACTAATGACCGGGAATGATGGGAATCTTTTCGAATCAGAAGGCTACGAGCTCATGGGCGCGGCCTTCGAAGTCTACAATGAACTCGGGGCAGGATTTCTAGAGGAGGTTTATCAGGAAGCCCTCCAGCGAGTCCTCATCGAGAAACGCATTCCGTTCATCGCCCAACCGCGGCTTGAGGTCTGGTTTCGCGGTTCGCCTCTAACGAAATTCTACGTCGCAGACTTCCTCGTCTACGGTGAAATCATCGTAGAACTAAAAGCCGCGCGAGCGATCGCTCCGGAGCACGAAGCGCAGCTCCTCAATGAGCTTCGCGCCACCAACAAACGTATCGGCTACGTGATCAACTTCGGCGCCTTCCCGAAACTCCAGTGGTCTCGTCGCGTCCTCTGACTTTTCCGATATTCCCCTTCATTCCCCTTCATCAGTGCCCATTAGTGGTTAAATTTTCTGCCTTCGATTTTCCCCATGTCCGCCCCCCTCTCCGCCGTCCCAAACTCCGACCATCTCTTCGCCCGCGCGCTTCAGCTCATGCCGGGCGGCGTCAATTCCCCCGTCCGCGCCTTCCGCTCTGTCGGCGGCGCTCCCTTCTTTGTGAAGGCCGCGCGCGGCGCCACGCTGCTCACGGCCGACGACCGCGTCCTCATCGATTTCGTCTGCACCTGGGGCCCCGCGATTCACGGCCACAACCACCCCGTCATCAAAAAAGCCATCGCCGCCGCCCTCGAAAACGGCACCTCCTTCGGCACGCCCAATCCCTACGAAGTCGAGATGGCCGAGCTGATCGTCCGCTTCGTTCCCTCGATTAAAAAGGTCCGCATGTGCAACAGCGGCACCGAGGCCACCATGTCCGCCATCCGCCTCGCGCGCGGCTTCACGAAGCGCGACAAGATCATCAAATTCTCCGGCTGCTATCACGGCCACTCCGACTCGCTCCTCATCAAAGCCGGCTCCGGCGCCCTCACGCATGGCCATCCCGACAGCGCAGGCGTCCCCGCGAGTTTTGCGCAGGAAACCATCGTTCTTCCCTACAACGACCGCGCCGCGCTCGACGCCGCCTTCGCCGCCAATCCCGAAAAAATCGCCGGCGTCATCATCGAACCTTACTGCGGCAACGTCGGCTTCATCATGCCCGACCCCGGCTATCTTGCCTACCTCCGCGAGATCACCGCGAAACACGGCACGCTCCTCATTTTCGACGAAGTCATGACCGGTTTCCGCATCGCCAAAGGCGGCGTGCAAGAGCGCGAAAACATCGTCCCCGACCTCACCTGCCTCGGCAAAATCATCGGTGGCGGCCTACCCGTCGGCGCATTCGGCGGACGCGCAGACATCATGGACCATCTCGCTCCGCTCGGCCCGGTCTATCAGGCCGGCACCCTCAGCGGAAATCCCCTCGCGATGGCCGCCGGCATTGCGGGCTTGAAACTGCTCGAGGAACTCAACCCGTACGCGCAGCTTGACCGCCTCGGCCAGCGACTGCGCGATGCAGTCCTCGAAGCCGCACGAAACAAAGGCCTCGCGGTTCAGGTCCCCCAATGCGGCTCCATGTTCAGCATCTTTTTCACCGACACACCCGTCCGCGACTACGCCACCGCGCTTAAAAGTGACGCGAAACTTTTTTCTCGATTCTTCCACCTTTGCCTCGAAAAAGGCGTCTATCTGGCTCCCAGTGCGTACGAAGCCGGTTTTCTCAGCACCGCGCACGACGGGCCCGCCATCGAACGGGCGTGCGATGTGCTCACAGAAAGCCTCCGTTCGCTGTAATTTTGCCTGCGGCGAGCCGTTATTAGGAACGTATCATCTCCACCGACCGCCTTCATGCTTAAGTTCGCCGCCCTCGCCTCCGCCGCTCTCCTGGCCCTCCTCGCCGTCCCGCTTCAAGCCCAGCCCTCCGACGCCGCACCGCTTCCCCTTTCCGAAATCCAACCCGGCCAGACCGGCGAAGTCTGGACCGTTTTCCAAGGCAACAAGATCGAGCCCTTCGCCGTCCAGGTAACCGGCGTCCTCCACAACGCCCTCGGCCCCGGGAAGTCCCTTATCGTCTGCGAACTCACCGATCCGCGTGTCCAAAAAATGGGCGCCGTCGCCGGCATGAGCGGCAGCCCGCTCTACATCGACGGCAAACTCGCCGGCGCGCTCAGCTACCAGATCCAGCGCTTCGAAACCGTCCGCTTCGCCGGCTTCACGCCAATCGGCGACCTCATGGAGGTCAGCGAAATCGACAGCAAGAGCCCGCGCCCGATCTCGCCCCACGGCGGCGAACTCATCCCGCTCGACCGCGACAACGACAGCGATCCCGCCAAAAAATCCACTCACGGCTCCAGCCATTCCGCTCGTTCCGCCAGCTCTGCCCAGACACGCGACGCCGGACGTTTCGCCTCCGGTATCGCCAGTCCGATTCCATCCTCCACCGGTCTCGACGGTTTCGCCCCGCTCACTCCTGTCTTCGCGCTCGGCGGTATTTCCCCGCAGGTCGCCGCACTCTTCGCCGAAGACTTCCGCGCGCTCGGCCTGAACACCACCGCTCTCGGTGGTCACACCAACGCCTCCGTCAATTCCTCCCCCTCCGCCGCATTGTCCACCAGCGGCCCCGGCACACCCGCTCCGCTCCATCCCGGCTCCGCAGTCGCCGTGGCCCTCGCCACCGGCGATATCACGCTCGCTGGCACCGGCACGGTTTCTCACGTAAACGGAAACCGGATACTCGCGTTCGGCCACCCCATGCTCGGCCTCGGCGACGTCGAGCTCCCCATGGCCCGCGCCGAGATCCTCACAATCCTCCCGTCGGCGCTCAACTCCTTCAAACTCTCCAACACCGGCGAAGTCATCGGCACGATCAGTCAGGACCGCCTCTCCGCCATCTACGGCGAAATCGGTCCCAAGCCCGCGATGCTCCCCGTCGTCGTGAAAACGCCCGGCCGCACGCTCAACTTTTCCACCGTCCGCCATGACCGCCTCGCCCCCATGATCGCCGCCGCAGGACTTTCCCAAGCCGTCCTCGGCTCCAACGAAAATGGCCTCGCCGAGGGTTTTCACATCACCACGACGATCACCTATCCCGGTGGCCGCACGCTCGCGACCGACACGATTTTCGCCGGCCCGCAGGGTTTCTCGGCCGGACTCAGTCAATTCATCCGCCGCCTCGCCGCGAGCCTCAGCAATCCCATCGCCAACGTTTTCCCCGACGCGCTGTCGTTCGTCGTGGAAACCCTCCCGCGCAATCCCGCTGCCAATCTCGACCTCATCCAAGTGTCCCGCACGCGCCTCCAGCCGGGTGACGACCTGCTCGTGACGCTCACGGTGCGCGACTACCAGGGCGAACCGGTGCGCGAAACGATCTCCATTCCGGTCCGCTCCGACTGGCTCGGGAAACGCCTCGAACTGCTCGTCATGCGTGGCGAGGCGCTCGAACGCGTCACCGGCCGTCCCGACATGGTCTCCGTGTCCCAAATACGCTCCTTCGATTCTTATCTCGATCTCATGAGCGACAAACGCCGTGACGACGGCCTCTACGTGGTCGTCGCAGAGCGGGCCGGCGCATTCATCGACCAGACCCAGCTCACCCTCGACTATCCCGGCAGCGTCGAACGCATCGCGCGCGGCTCCGACGAAACCCGCTTCCAGAAACGCGACGTCCTCGTTCCGCTCTGGGAGCAACACCTCTTTCCAGGCAAACTCCTCGACGTTTCCCACCGCCGCCCTCTCCAAGTCAGCGAGTGATTCGTGGCCGCCGACCTCCCGTCGGCCCGCCCGAGCCGTAGCCGCGCCACTTAAGGCGCGGGCTCCGTATAACCACCCATTCCAAAAATTAGCGTTCATTAGCGTCCATTAGCGGTTCTGGATTCCGTGCATTCTCTCCTGCCCGAATGCTGTGCCAGCGCTCCGCGTCCTCTGGGGCAAATCTGATTCCAAAATTTCTTCCCCTCTCCGTTCTCTCACTTCTCTCCTGTAAATCTCTCATGCCCACCACACCCACGAACCCACGTTATCGCACCCACCGCTTCCGATCCCGTTTCGTGCTTCCCGTGTGTCTCGCGGCCCTTTCGCTCTCCACGCTTCACTCGTCACTCTCCGCCGCCCCGCTCTCCCGCGGCCTTCCCATCGATTTTTTCCGCGACGTTCCCAGCCGCAGCCTCAAAGGCCTCGCCACGCGCTCCGATGGACGTCTCGTCGCCGGCCCAGTCCTCACCGACCTGAACGGCCCCGCCGTCGCCGACATCCTCTGGACGCTCGAAGCCTCCACCGGCAACCGCTGGCTCGTCGGCACTGGGCCCGAAGGAAAAATCTTCGAGCTCACCCTCGATCTCGCGAACAACACCTTCACCTCCCGCGAAGTCACCGACCTCGACGACAATCACGTCTTCGCTCTCCGCCGCCTGCCCGACGGCGCACTGCTCGCCGGCACCTCTCCCCACGGCACACTGTATTTGGTTCGCGATGACAAAATCGCCGCCCGCGTCACGCTGTCTGCCGATAGCATTTACGACCTCCAGCTCTCGCCCGACGCGAAGACCGCTTACGTCGCCACCGGCAATCCCGGCCAGATCTACGCCCTCGACATCGCGAAATTTTCCACCGCCGGTCTCGACGCGGGCAAACTCACCGATCCCGCCAAACTCGCGGAAAAAGGCCTCCGTCTCCTCGGCGAAATCAAAGACCGCAACGTCCGTCGTATTGCCCTCCTCAACGATGCCCTCGCAGTCGGTTCCTCGCCCAAAGGAAACATCTACCGCCTCCCGCTCGCCGGCGGCGAACCCATGATCCTCCAGGAAAACCGCGACGCCGAAGTCGCCGCGCTGCTTCCGCAGCCCAACGGCGATCTCTACGCCGCCGTCGTTTTCTCGAATCAACAAGCCGAAGCACGCCTCAACCGCCCGCAATCCTCGCGCTCCGCCACTCCCGCCGAAACTCCTCCCGCCGCCACCCCGCCCGGCACGACACCCACGCCCGATCAACCGCCCGCGCCCAACACACCCGGCGCGGCCGCCTCCACAGCCCCGGCCCCTTCGACGACGTTACCAGTCGTTCCGATCCCGCAATTCCCCGGCCGTAGCGCCGTCGTGTATCTCCCGAAAAACGGCCTCCCCGAAACCGTCGTCGCCCGCAACAACCTCGCTTTCTACGCCCTCGCCGTGCGCGCCGACACCCTCCTCATCGCCGGCGGCGAACAAGGCGACATCCTCGGCTACGATCTGCCCGCCCGCCTCAGCCTCACCCTGCCCGGCACCGCCTCGGCCCAGATCACCCAATTCGCCGCGCTCCCCGGGTCTGCCTCCCCAATCGAAAATCGAAAGTCGAAAACCGAAAACGCCTCGGCGTTCCTGCTCCTCCGCAACAACGCCCCCGGTCTCGCCACGCTCGATTTCGCCGCCCCCGGACCGCGCGAAGCCGAAACCAAACGACTCGACCTCGGCTCGCCCGCCACGCTCGGCGCGCTCCGATTTCCCCGTATCCGCGAAATCGATCCATCCCGCCTCGTCGTGGATGTGCGCACGACCTTTGCCAGCGACGAAGCCGAATCTTGGACTCCCTGGCTCGCCGCACCGCACCGCGAAGATGGCTGGCTCGCCCCCGACCTCCGTGGTCGTTTCGTGAAACTCCGCCTCCGTCTCCCAGCCGATGCCTCGTCCGCCCAGCTCGATAAACCCGAGCTCTTTTTCCTCCCGCAAAACCGCCGCCCGTCGCTCACCGACTTCCGCATCGCCACCCCCGGGTTCGCCCTCGTCCCACCCTCGCCAGCCCCCGAATTTCAATCGCCCCCGTCCACCCTTGGGCAACTCCTTAGCGGCTCCGACCGCCCCTCGCCCGCTTCCCGCCGGGGCATCAACTCCGCGTCAGTCTTCCAGCAACCCGGCATGCAAATCGTCACATGGACGCTCGCCGACGCCGACGATGACGAGCTTCGCTCCACGTTCTCCATACGCCGCGCCGGCACCGACGAGTGGCTCGACCTCGCCGTCAACACCACCGATACCTTCGCACAGTTCGACACCACGCATCTGGTCGACGGCGTTTATTTCACCCGCGTTACAGCGACCGAACAAGCGCCCCGTCCTCTCACCGATCGCCTCACCGCGACCTTTGAAACGGACGACCTCGTCATCGACAAAACGCCGCCAGTCATCGGCGAGGTAAAGGTCGCGCGCACGGCCGACGCCCTGCTCATCACCATCGGCGGTCGCGATGAAGTCAGCCTGCTCATCGGCGCCGAATTCGTTTTCAACAACGGCTTCCGCGCCGACGCCACGCAGCCCGACGACGCCATACGCGATAGTCGCGCCGAGTCCTTCACGCTGCGTCTCGCCCCCGAAAAAGCCTTGGGCGCCACCTCCGTCGAAATCATCCTCTACGACGAACTCGGCAACGCCGCCTCCCGCCGCGTCACGCTCTGATCTCGCATCGCGAAGATGCGGCGGCATTGCCGCCGACATCCTCACAAGAGCTCGGCTGAAACGCCGTCGCTCGCTCAGATCACCATGAACGCCACGGCCATGATCGCCGTCGGGATCAACGCGCCTGCGAGCAACCCGAGCGGCGAAACGCCTTCAGGGAAATAGCGCTGCAAGATCGATTGCCCCGCGGGATTGGGCGCGTTCGCGATCACCGTCAGACCACCGCCGGTCACCGCGCCGGCGACCACGGCGTACTTCAATTCATCCGTGAATCCCGGCACCAGCGTCGCGAGATACGTGATCGCCGCATTGTCATTCACCGCAGTCAGCGCCGTTGCTCCCAGGAAGAGCGGCAGCTCGCCCAAGCGTGAAAGCACGGGCTCGATCCACCAGCCCTGCAAGCCGCCATGAACCACGAGTCCCGCGAGGAAAAACCCAACGAGCATCGACGGCTTGAGATCGAGTTTTCCCTGGTGGTGCGCCGTCGCCTGTGAGAACGCCAGGAAGAACAAAAATCCGCCGACGAACAGCGCAGGATAGTGCGCCACAAACACCGTGAACGCCATAAATCCGAGTTGAACGACAGTGATCCACGCAGGCACCGGCACCTCAGGCTTCGCCTTCGCCGCACTGGCGAGCGCCTGCACGCGCGCCGCATTCAGCGCAGCCAGCTCCTTGCGGAAAACCACGAGGTACAGCGAGGTCGCCACCACGATGCCCACCACCGCCCGCCAGCCGAAATGCGTGAACATGTAGGCCATGTCCCACTTCCACGGCGTGGCCACCATCAACACCGGCGGCGCGGCGAAATGGGTCAGCGTGCCGCCTACCGACACGTTGACGAACAACAACCCCAGCGTCGCGTAGGCGAATTTTGGCGACGGCTTGAGTTGATAAAACTGCCGCGCGAGAAGCAGCGCCGCGATCGTCATCGCGGCCGGCTCCGTGATGAACGAGCCAAGGATCGGCGCGATCACGAGGATCGAGAGCCACCAGGCCGCCACCGACTCCTTGCCCAAAGACGCCACCGCACGGAGGCATTGCTCCGCCACCCGCAACACCGGCCGCGTCGAAGCCAGCGCCATGATCACAACGACAAACATCGGCTCCGTGAAATTCACGCGATGCCCGATGTAATCGACGACCGTGCTCCAGCCTTTGGAGAAGCCCAACGCCGTCATGAGGGCGAGTACCCAGATTCCGAACACCGCTTCGACCTCGCCGAAGAAATGCAGGATCTGCCCCTTGAAACTCACTTCGTCCGGATGCCCGTCTTCATCGCTGTCCTCGGATTGCCTCTTCGACGCGAGTTTCGCGGCGTGAGCCTCTTCGACCTCATGCGCCCAATGCCGGAATTTCGCCGCCAGAAACGTGTGAATGATCGCCAGCAGGAAAATCCCGGTCGCCACCGCGTTGAATGGCTCGGCCATCACGCGCCCGGTCAACGTTTCCAGCAAACCCAGGTCGCCCGCGTCGGCATAACTGTCCAACGGTTTTGGAAAGTCGCCCGCCGGCGCGGCTGCCGCAAAGAGATCGGTGGCCGCGAGAAAAAGTCCGGTGGCTAACGAAGCGGTATGCAATTTCATGCGCGCTACCGAAAGACCCGCGAGCGACGAAGCAAGTCCACTCGACTTCAAATCAACGCATTTAGTTCATCCAGCGCCGTGATGAAGCGATCAGCCCCGGCCCGCACCTTCTCGCGCGCCACGTACCGGCCAAACCCCACAAACAGGTCCACCACCGGCTTCGTCTCCAAATCGCTGACGCCATCGCCCACCATCACAACCCGCTCTGGCGAAAACTCCGAACGCAGCTGCTGGACGACCTCCGGTTTCCCACCCGAACGCGTCGTCGGATATTTCTCGTCGAAACCTCGATACTCGCCCGCTCCGTCGAAAAACAAATCGACCGCCTCCACTCGCGCGACGCCGAGCAAATCCGCGAGCGGGCGGATCGCCTGCCGAAAGCCACCGCTCACGATCACCGGCGTCCATCCACGAGCCACCAACGCACTGATCGTCGCGCGGGCCGTCGGCTCGATGGTGTCGATATAGCGCTGCCCGACCCGCTCCACATCGGCGCGGCTCGGACGAATGATCTCCAGCCGTCGCCCGAACACGGCTTCGACCGAGATTTTCCCATTCATCGCCTCGTTCGTCATCGCCTCCACTTGGCGAAAAACGTCCGGCCCGCGCACGCGGCCCAGTTCATCGATGCCCTCGATCGAGGAGAGCGTGCTGTCACAGTCGAAGATGATCAATTGAGGCGAAGACACGGCGCAGACCAAAGGCGACGAACCGACGCCAGCGCAACCGGAATTCCCGCTCAACGACCTCGCCTGAGTGGTGTCGGATCGTCCCTTTTCACGCAGGTCTAGGATATCGGCCCGAGAGTTTATCTGGTTGGAAATTAAATGTTTATCTGGGGCGTCAAAAGATAACTGGACCTCCGCGGGGAACCACGCGGCCGTTCATGAATCTCTTTAGCCGCTTGATGCTTTGCGCCTTGCGAAGGTTTTTTATGCCTTTTTTAAGAAAAAACTCGTCTCACGAGTTGACGTAATCTTTGAACTGAAAATTACTTATAGAAATCCCAATTCGCGCCAACAAGGATACCCAACATGTCCACCAACCTGACCAAACGAGAGATCGTCCTCGAGATTTATGAGAAGACCGGCTTCCCCCAAAAAGAGGTGGTCGCCACGGTCCAAATGACCCTCGACATCGTCATGAAAGCCCTCGCCGAGGGCCGTAATGTCGAGCTCCGCAACTTCGGTGTGCTCGAAGTCCAGAAGCGCAAATCGCGCATCGGGCGCAATCCGAACAAACCGGAGGCCGAAGTCGTCATTCCAGAACGCGCCGTCGTGAAGTTCAAATCGGGCAAGATTCTCAAGCAACTGCTCAAGAAGCTTGATATCGCCACGCTCTGAGGAACCGCTGCTCCGACTTCCAACAAATCTCTTCGCCGGACCCGTAAAACGGTCCGGCTTTTTTGTGCCCGCGTGCAGGAGACGCCGCCGCTTCTGAAAGAACGACCTCGGGCCTCGTCTCTCTCCCTCTCCCTCTCTCTTTCTCTCGCTACGGCTAAGTCCCCTCGGCTCCTTCGCGCTCTCTCTACCTATCTCTCTCGGCGGGAAATTTCCTCCGCTCGGCAGCGGCGCCCCGGGAAAATTTATTCGCCCTGCCCCGCAGCGTTTCCCAACGTCTGCCCTCCCATGGCCACGTTCCAGACACTGCCCGGTTTCCGTGAGTTCTATCCCGACGCCCTCGCGCGCCGGAATCATCTCTTCCGCCTCTGGCGGCAAACCGCGCACACGTTTGGTTTCGCCGAATACGACGCCCCGGTCCTCGAACCGCTCGAACTCTACAAGACCAAGTCCGGCGACGAAATCGAGGCCCAGCTCTTCAGCTTCACGGACAAAGGCGGCCGCGAAGTCGCGCTCCGTCCCGAGATGACGCCCACCGTCTGCCGCCTCGTCGGCGAAAAAGCATCCTCGCTCAAGCGCCCGATCAAGTGGTTCAGCATCGCCGAATTCTACCGCTACGAGCGCATGCAAAAAGGCCGCGGCCGTTGCTTCTTCCAGTTCAACGCCGACATCTTCGGCGAGCCCGGCATCGAAGCCGAGACCGAGCTCATCGCCCTTCTCACCCAATGCCTCTGCTCCTTCGGCCTCACCGCCGAAGATTTCTTCGTCCGCCTCAGCGACCGCAATCTCTGGTTCTATTACCTCGAAGCCCTCGGCCTCGACGACGCCCGTGCCCGCGGCATCCTCGGCGCCGTCGATCGGTATGAGAAACTTGGCGACGACGCCTTCAAAGGCTACGTCGAACAATTCGGCCCGCTTGATCCTGCGCTCAAGGAAAAGGTCCTCGCCTTCCTCCAGATCAAATCGATCGACGTCCTCGAAGCCACGCTTGCCCCTTACGCCCAGGAAAAACTCACCGCCCGCCTCGCCGACTGGAAAAAGCTCCTCGGCAACCTCGACGCCATGGGCCTCAGCCGCTTCGTCACCGTCGATCTCGGCGTCGTCCGCGGCCTCGCTTATTACACCGGCTTCGTCTTCGAAGCCTTCGACCGCAAAGGCGAACTCCGCGCCCTCGCCGGCGGCGGCCGTTACGACAATCTCGTCGGCAAACTCGGCTACGCCGAAATGCCCGCCGTCGGTTTCGCCATCGGCGACATGACTTTCGCGCTCCTCCTCGAGCAACGCGGCCTCATGCCCAACTTCGTGCAAGCGCCCGATGTGTACGCCGTCATCGGCGGCGAGAAAGAACGCCTCGAAGCATTCGCCGACATTCATGCGCTCCGTGCCGCCGGTTTCCGCGTCGAGTATCCGATGAAGGACGTCGCCTTCGGCAAACAATTCAAAGCCGCCTCCGAGTCCGGCGCGAAACTGGCGATCATCTACGGCGGCGACGAACTCGCCAAAGGCGTCGTGAAAATCCGCGACCTCACGGATCGCACCGAACACGAAGTCCCCCGCGCCCAAGTCCTCGCGAACGTGAAAAACTACTTCTCGGGCGAGTGACCGAGGTGGAACGCGCCGTCCCCGGCGCGTTTTTCGCACCGCCCGCGGTCTGGCCCGAGCACTGGTTTGCGGCCGGGCCCGCGACCGTCCCTGTCTCTCTTCTCAGATCGCGTAGTCTTCCAGCTTTCCCTTGTCATCCGGGAAATCCTTCGGCTCTCCGCCCTGTGCTTTCTCGCGCTTGCTGTCGTAGAAGATGCGCACGTCCGCCTTCGTCGTCTGAAGCAGATGCGACGCGCGCAACAGCGCCTTTTTCGTGCTCGCAGTGAGATTGGCTTCCGCCGGAAAAATGTTTTCTCCGCCGAGTTTCTCCAGCGCGCCGCTGTCACGCAGCACCCGATCGACATCAGGATTGATGCCGCTGATGAGCAAATGCCGCCCGCTCTTCTGCAAATACTCGTGCAGCTGCAGGAGCGACATCACCGATGTCGCGTCGAGATGCCTCGCGTTTTTCATGCGCAGGATGACGACCCGGATGTTGTCCTCGTCCGCCAGGTACCGGACCTGTTCCTGAAACAAGTCAGCCGCGCCAAAAAACAATTCCCCTTCCACGTGCACGATCGAGATCGCGTTATTCCGCCGCTGGGCGCGGTCATCGAGTTCCGTGAGCGTGCCACTGTCGCTGAAACTGTATTCAACCAGTGAGGGCGCGCTGGCCTTCTTCAGGAAGAGCGCGAGCGAAGCGCCGATGCCGACGTACACCGCCGTATCGAGCTTCAGAAAGAGCGCCGACAGAAACGTCGCCCAAAAAACGATCGCGTCGGAACGCGTGGCGCGCACCGCGATGCGGATCTGTTCAAAGTTGATCAGCCGGATCGCCACCATGATCAGCAGGGCGGCAATGGCGGCGATTGGGATGTAATTCGCGAAAGCCGAAATCACCGCGACGATCGCGAGCACAAATCCGCTGCTCAACATCGACGAAACCTGGGTCTTCGCACCGGCCTGATAATTCACCGCACTGCGGATAAACGACGACGATCCCGGCATCGCGCCAAACGCCGTCGATGCGATATTCGCCGCGCCCATGCCGAGCAACTCCCGGTTCGGATCGATCTTCTGGCCGGAACGCGCCGCCATCGTTTTCGCGATGGAGATCGCTTCCAGCATGCCGAGGATCGCCGTCGCGATGGCGGCACTGGCGATCTCCGGCACGAGCTTGAGCCCTGCCTCGTTCAACGGAAATCCCACAAACAGCGGGATCGTCCCCGCCACTTCGCCCGCGTCCCGCACCAACGGCACGCCGAAGTTCTGCAAATGCAACACCAGCGCCGCCGCGCCGAAAAAGCCGAGGGCTATCAACCCTTCCGGCCACGATGGACGCATGCGACGCATCACAATCAGCAGGAGCAGGCATGAAACGCCCACCCCCGCCGTCATCGGGTTCAATTGAAACGTGACCAACCTCGTCGCGATATGCTGCAAGGTCGTCGCCAGATCGACACCGGGCGATCGTCCGATCCCGACAAGATTCGCGATCTGGCCGACCATGATCAGGACGCCAACCCCGGTGCTGTATCCAATAATCACCGTTCGGGAAATAAAGTGCGTGAGGTTCCCCAGTTTGAAAAAACCCGCCGCCACCTGTACGACGCCGATGATAAACCCGATGACCAGCACCTTCTGCAGCGGAGTCAGCGGTACATCCGCCACCATCACCAACGCGCCCGCCATGATGATGGAGATTGTGTTGGTCGGCCCGAAAACCATGTGGTGCGAACTGCTGAAGATCGCACAAATCAGCCCGCCGATGATTGCCGTGACCAACACCGCCTGCACCGGAATCCCGACGATCAGCGCAAAGCCGATCGCTTGCGGGATCGTCACGATCGCCACCGTCGCGCCCGCCATCGCGTCGGCCTTGAGTTTGGCGAATGAGTATTTTTTCAACTCACGCCACACCGGCGGCACCGGATCGTGTCGCAGATAATCCGCGACATCGGACAGGCCCTCAACGGCTTCGTTGAACACCCGGGAGGCGACCTGATCGGGCCGGGGTGTCGCCACGCTTAAGCCTCCACTCCGAGTTTTTCCAAGATGCGGTGCAGGTCGTCGTTGCCCGCGTACTCGATCACGATCTTGCCACGCTTCGGCGAGTGATTGACCGCTACCCGCGCGCCGAGATGCGACGTCAGCTTTTTCTGAATACTCGTGATCGCCGCCGCTTCCATCGGAGGCACTGTCCGCCCGGAAGGCGCGGCCCCCTTCGCGGGCGAACCGGTCGGCGACGCCTTGTGCGACTGCACCAACTTCTCCGTGGCGCGCACGCTCAAGCCTTCCTCGATCACGCGGCGTGCGAGCACCGCGCGCTGCGCCGGTTCTTCAACACCAAGCAACACCTTCGCATGGCCGACACTGAGCAGATTCTTCGCGATGTACCCTTGCAGCTCTCCGTCGAGCGAGAGAAGCCGGAGCGAATTAGCCACCGAAGCGCGGCCCTTTCCTACGCGCTCCGAAGCCGCCTCTTGAGTGAGATCGAAATCCCGAATCAAACTCGCGTAGCCGTACGCCTCTTCGATCGGGTTAAGTCCCTCGCGCTGCAAATTCTCGATCAGGCCCAACGCGGCCGACGATGCGTTGCTGGCTTCGACCACGCGCGCCGGGATCGACTTGATCTTGAGCATCTGAAACGCGCGCCACCGACGTTCGCCCGCGATCAGCTGAAACTTGTCTCCCGTTTTTCTCACCACGATTGGCTGTAACAAACCCTCCGAACGGATGCTCTCGGCGAGTTCGCTTAATTGCTCCGGCGTGATTTCGCGGCGGGCCTGATACGGGCTCGGCTCGATCTGCAGCACCGGGATCTCCAAAAAACCGGGCGCGCCGGGAGCCATGGGTGCCGCGCTTGGTGCGGCCGGTGCGGGCGTGGCCGTTGAGGCCGCGGCGGGAGTCGGCGCGACTCCCTTGGCGGGGGCGGAAGTGGGAGATTTAGCGGAAGCCGGGGTGGCGTTGGCGATGAGGCCGCCGAGGCCGCGGCCGAGTCGAGATTTTGGAGCTGCCATGTTGTTGCCTACTTTCCTCCCGGAATGAAGAGCGTCTGGCCAACCTGAATTTTCGAAGCGTCGGTGATCCTGTTGGCGTTGATGATATCTTGGGACTTCGCGCCGTACTTGCGCGCGATCGAACTGAGCGACTCGCCTGGTTGCACGACATGCGGCACGCCTTCCTTCGGAAAGTCGTCGCTAAACGTCGCCGGCGCAGCCGCCGCTCCGCGCGGGCCCGTGCCCTTGGCGATCGAGGCGAGCGCCACATTCGTGCGCTCCGCGAGTTTTTCCATTTGCACGGCCACCTGTTGGAGCGTCTCGGCCTTCATGGAGGCGTCGCCGGTTTTAATCGCGCGGTTCAAATCGGCGATGGACTCGTTCAGCTGGGCAATGGTCGCATAGCTCTGCGCAGCGCCCGCCGTTTTGCTCCGGAGCTCTGAATTCTCGCGCTCGAGCTGCTCCACGCGTAACTGTAGTTCCCCTACACGCTGCGACAGCAGGCGCACGTCCTCGCGCATGTTGGCAAACTCGACCGCGGCACTCTGCGCGGACAGCGACTGGACGAAGACGACGAACAAACCAGCGAGGAGCGGGAAAACGGTTTTTCTCATGACGGCGCGGACTTTGCGTAAATTGGGGGTCAAAAACAAGCGGCATGAGCGTCAGCAGGCGTCCGGGCGAAGTTTCCGTTAGACTTCAGACAGATACGAGACCAGTAACGAAGCTCCCCTATGCCGACTTCGATGCGTCGAAAAACGGTGCTTATTTTTGCACTGGCCATTGCACTGCTGATCAGCCTCGGCGCGATCATCCTGCAAGAATCCGTGCAGGAGAAACTCGGGCAGGCTTACTACGTCATCTGCCTTTCCATCATCGGCTGCATCCTCGTCCTGCTCGCTGGATACACGTGGGACCGCACGCTTGTGCGCCAGATTCGCGACATCGGCAGCACCGCAAGAACGCAGGCTCAAATCGATGCCGACGACGCGCCCGTCGATCCCGACGAAACCGCGTCGGGCCACGACGAAATCGTCGGTCTCGCCCGGCAGATCGAACGCATGGCCCAGTCGCTTCAAAAAACGGAAGCCAGCTACCGAGCGATCGTCGAAGACCAGCTCGATCTCATCTGCCGCTACCGGGCCGACGGAAAACTCACGTTCGTCAACGGCGCCTACCTGCGCTTCTTCGGCAAAAAACGCGCCGAATTGATCGGACAACGTTTCACGCTTCACGAGCTCGGCCTCCCGGCGCGCGATTTCCAAGGAGAACTCCCCGAGTCCGCCAGCTTTGAACACGAACTGAGCTCGGCCGACGGCCGCCGTATCACCCACGTCTGGACGCACCGTGCTATTAAAGACTCTGACGGCCGCGTGATGGAGTTCCAAGCGGTCGGCCACGATATCACCGTCCGCAAGGAAGCCGAGGCCGCGCTCGTTCGCGCCAAAGATGCCGCCGAGTCCGCCGACCGCGCCAAGAGCGAATTTCTCGCCATCGTCAGCCATGAAATCCGCACGCCGATCAACGGCGTGATCGGTTTCACGAAATTGCTTCGAGAAACCCCGCTCAACAGCGATCAACGCGGTTTCGTCGACATGATCAGCACCAGCGGCCTCACGCTCGAGGCGTTGATCAGCGACATTCTCGACATGTCCAAAATCGAGGCCGGCAAAATCGAAATCGACCACACGCCCTACGCGCTGCGCCGTTCTGTCGAAGAGGTCATCACGTTCTTCACGCCCAAAGCGCGCGCCGCCGGTCTCACGCTTCACACCAACATCGACGCCGACGTGCCTCCAGTCGTGAACGGCGATCCCAACCGCCTCCGCCAGATCCTCGTCAACCTCGTCGGCAACGCCATCAAGTTTACCGAGCGCGGTCATATCACCGTCACCGTTTCCTGCGGTCGCGGCGGCAATCTCGAAGACAACACGCGTCGTGAGGTTCGCTTGTTCTTCGGTGTTTCCGACACCGGCATCGGCATCCCCGCCGAAAAAATCAGCCAGCTCTTCCGTCCGTTCAGCCAGGTGGACACATCCGCCTCGCGCCGCCGTGGCGGTACCGGTCTCGGTTTGATCATTTCAAAACGCCTCTGCGAACTCATGGGCGGCGCGATCTCCGTCGAAAGCGAAGCCGGCCGCGGTTCGACCTTCCGCTTCACGATCCTTTCGGATTACGACCGCAGCGTGGACACCAACCCACCGGTCGAACCCGCCCGCAACACGCACAGCCTCACCGCTCACTCGGCCGTCCCCTTCCCCCGCGCCGCGCAAGCAACGTAGAAAACACCCTCCACTGCTTTCTTCGGCGTCTTTCCCCTGCCGGTCCTCTTCCGGAGCCGAGTCATCCAAGCGGCGCATTTGTTCACCCGCCACTGCCCGCCCGGTCCCCGGCAATCCGTCGCACAACCGCATGGCCCGAGAGATTTATTTTCAATACTTGCGGGTCAGTTTTTTTTCTATCAACGTCCGCGCTCCCTGAAGAGGGCGCGGTAGCCAAGTGGTAAGGCCGAGCTC
>CAMLSH010000020.1 GCA_946482625.1 uncultured Opitutaceae bacterium | reverse complement strand
GGGCGGACTTCCAGGATGAGGTTGAAGGGGTTTTCCTGCGCGACGCGGAAGTGCGTGAAGCTGGCTTTCATGAAGACGTTGCTCAACCGTGCGGGGCCGGCCTGGGCGCCGAGGGCGAGGCCGACCTCTTCGGAACGCGAATGCGGGCAGCAGAGCGTCGTCGAGGCGCCGTAGTAGAGGCGGGCGACGGGGCCGACGTTCTTCTCAAGCGAGTCGTGGGCGAATGGCTCGATCACCATCATGAGGCCGTCGGGTGCGATCGCGGCACGCGCGTGGGCGGCGGCGCCGACGGGATCGCCCATGTCGTGGAGACAGTCGAAGAAACAGATGAGGTCGTAGGGTGCGGCGGGGTAATTTTTTGCGCTGTTGATCGAGAAGGTAACGCGGTCCGCCACGCCGGCGGCGATGGCGTTTTCGCGGGCGGCAACGATGGATCCCGGATGTGTATCGAAACCGTGGAAACGCGATTCGGGGAACGCCTGCGCCATCAAGATCGTGGAGTGCCCGTGGCCGCAGCCGACGTCGGCGACGATGGCGCCCGCGCGCAGTTTCTCGACGGCGCCGTTGAGCGCGGGCAGCCAGACCGGGACGAGCTGGGCTTTGTAAGCGTTGCGGTAGAAGGCGGCCACGCCGCAGTAGAGACGCTCGTCGTGCTGACCCCAGGGCACACCTTCGCCGCTCCGAAAAACTTCGAGTGTGCAGTCGAGGTCGAACCACATCGACGCGGGGACTTCCCACGCCGGCGTGATGCAAAGCGGGCTTTCCTCGTCGGCGAGGACGGGGACGTGTTCGGCGGGGAGCTCGTAGGTTTCACTGGAGGAGTGAAACACGAGGTAGTTGCCCGCGACCTGACTGTTGAGCCATTCGCGGACGTAGCGCTCGGCACAGCCGGTGCGGCGGGCGAGTTCGTGCGAGCTGATGGGACCGGCGCCGGCGAGTTCGCGGTAGAGACCGAGGCGGCGGCCGAGGCTGACCATGACGCCGCCATAGCCAGCGGAGAGATCGGTGAGGGCGCGTTCGAGGAAGGCGTTGACCCGGGCTTCGTCGAGCGGAGCCGCGCCGGATTGGGTATTTGCGGTTGAGGACATGCCGCGAGAATACCGTTTGCGGCCGGACATCGTGAGAGCCATACCGGCCAAATCCGGTCCATTTATGTCACGCCCGATGGAAAATCCCGCGCCACCAAACAGGCCGCTGCATGTGAGCATCGTGGCGCTGCCAGAGTCGATGATGTCGCCGCTGAGCGGCATCCACGAAGCGTTGAGCGTCATCCCTCTTTTCGGCGCTTACGATGACGCGATCCCGCGCGAGGCGCGTTTTCGGCCTGAGATCGTGGCGCCGGAACGCGATCTGCCGTCGCTGACGAGCGAGCTGCCGTTGCGGGCGCAGCGGACCATCGACGAGATCGAGCGCACCGACATCATCATCGTTCCCTCGGTGCTGGTGCGCGACAACGTGTGGGTGCGCGGGCGTTTCCGGAAATTGGTGGCGTGGATACAGCGGATGCATGCTGCGGGCGCGGAGATTTGCTCGGCATGTTCGGGGATTTTTCTCCTGGCCGAGACCGGACTCTGGCGGGGGCGCGAAGCGACGATCCACTGGGATTATGCGCCGGCGTTTCGAGAGAACTATCCCGACGTGGAGTTGAGGCTGCGTGAAGTGCTGGTCGTCACGGGCGAACGCGGCGAGTTGGTCTCGTCGGGTGCGGCGATCGCCTGGCACGACTTGGTGTTGTTTTTGATCACGCGGCACATCAGCCCGACGGCGGCGCAGGCGCTGGCGCGGTTTCTTTTGATGCAATGGCACACGGACGGACAGGCGCCGTACGTGGTGTTTTCGCCGCCGACGAACCATGGCGACGCTCTGGTGAGCGAGCTCCAGTTGTGGTTGGAAGATAACTACGCCGCGCCGGCGGCAGTCGAAGCGCTCGTGAAACAGTCGGAGCTGCCGGAGCGGACCTTGAAGCGACGCTTCAGCCGGGCGACGGGACTGGCGCCGCTCGCGTATATCCAGCGCCTGCGGATCGAGGAGGCGAAGCGGCGCCTTGAGCGGACGGATCTGCCAATCGACGAGATTAGCTGGACGGTGGGGTACGAAGAGCCGGCGTTTTTCCGGCGCTTGTTCAAACGCATCACCGACATCACGCCCGGCGAGTATCGGCGGAAATTCCGGGTGCCGGACTTTGCGCGACCGAAGCGGTGAGGATTTCGGAGGGGCGGTACGGAAGCGGGTAAAGTCGGCCGCCGTAGACCCGGCTTGCGGCGTGTGATCCGGTCAACGCGCAGTGAGGGAAACGGCGGCATCGGGCAGGCCGGGCGTCGTGAATCGCACGCGAACCGGGCCCGCGGCGTGTGCGCGGATGTACGCCACTATGCGCCCGCGGAAAACGCTGTGCACCGCGTCGCTGTAGTCGCTCACGTCGCGATTGTTGGCGCCTTCGAGTCCCAAGAGGCGGGCGGGACCGTCCACCACGCACGTCACGTCGCGATCGGAATCGGTCACAGCCACGCCGTCTCGATCCACGATTTGCAGGCTGATCGCGGTGACGCCTCCGTCGGAATCGATGACGTCTTCATCGACCTGCAGCTGCATCGTTGCCGGAGAACTCGGGGACCGCAGGACGGCGCGGGCAATTTCAGCGCCGCTTTCATCAAGGCCGACAGCTTCCAGTTTTCCCGTCTGAAAGGGGATGTCCCACGCGATGACTCCCGAGTCGGGATCGTACGGCTGCTCGTCGCCGACCGGGGCATCGTTGAGAAACAAACGCACTTTTGAAGCGTTGGTGTAGCACAACACCCGGATCCGCTGGCCCGCTGAGTAATTCCAATCCGGCCACGCATCGATCGACTTCCTGTCGTCGGCGGGAGCCGGTTCGGTGCCGAGGTGCACGACCGGTTTGGTGGACCAGAGTGCTTCACGAAAACGGCCTCGCGGTTTGACGGCGCCGCTCAAGTCCATGAGACCCGTCGTGAAACCGCGCGACGGCCACGGACCCGCTTCGCCGAGATAGTCGATGCCGGTCCAGAGAAACTGGCCGAAGATGTGCGGATGCTTTTCGACGGCGGTCCATGTGTCCCGCGTATGGCGATTCTCACTACCATAGATGACGCGGCGGGGATATTTCTCGTGGTCGATGCGATAGCGGTCCTCGGTGTAATTGTAGCCCACCAGATCCAGCGCGTCGGGATATTCCGTCTCGTTGGACATGACGACGCCGGCCAGCGCGGCGGTGACCGGACGCGAGGAGTCGTGTTTTCTCACCTCGGCTGCGAGGCGTCGCGCGATGGCGCCCAGGCGGCTGGCGTGGGGAGCATCGGGTTTATATCCGCCTTGCACAGGCTGATTGATCCGGGAGCCGTCGAGCACTGGATGCGAGTAGGGATCGTTCGGATAATCGACCTCGTTGCCGATGCTCCACGCAAATATCGAGGGGTGATTTCTATCCCGGCGCACCATGTCTGCGAGGTCGCGCGCACTCCATTCCTCGAAGAAATCGTACGAGCCATCGAATCCCGGTTCGCCGACATTCCAGCCTCGAAGCCATTTGCGCTTGGGGAATTCCCATTCGTCGAACGCCTCGTTGAGCACGAGCAGGCCGAGTTCGTCGCACAGATCGTAGAGATCCGGCGCCTGAGGGTTGTGGCTGGTTCGCACCGCGTTGCATCCGAGGTCTTTCAAGGTCTGCAAACGCATTTTCCAAACCGAACGCGGAACAGCTGCGCCGAGCACGCCTGCATCGTGGTGCAGGCAGACACCCTTCATTTTCGTCGGTACTCCGTTGAGAAAAAATCCGCGCTGAGGATCGAATGCGAACGCGCGAAGTCCGGTCCGCGTCACCGTTCGGTCAATCACCTGGCCGTCTCGTGTCACGAGCGTCCTGAGTTCGTAGAGGTGAGGATCGTCCACGCTCCAGAGATGCGGCTCGTTAACTTGAAGAGTCAGGACGGACGTTTTTTTGCCGTTGCCCGGCACCTCAATATCGGCCGTCGCATTGGCCACCACCACGCCTTTTGGCGAAACGAGTTCGTGGCGCACGGTGACCGGCGCAGCGAGGCGCGTTTCATTTTGGATCTCGGTGTCGACGATCAGAGCCGCAGTCTTTCCATCGGCATGTTGCGCTCGGGAAAACACGCCCCACGGAGCGATATGGACGGGCCCGGCGCGCACCAAAAAAACGTTCCGATAGATTCCCGATCCGGTGTACCAGCGCGAATCGGCCGCGCGGCTATGATCGACGCGCACGGCGAGCGTGTTAGCCCCATCGAACCGGACGAAGGGCGTGACGTCGTAGTAGAACGAGACGTAACCGTTGGGGCGTTTTCCGAGCAGGTGGCCGTTGAGGTAAACCTCGCTGCGATTGTAGATGCCTTCGAAATAGAGAAAGACCCGCTCGCCGTTTTCTTGGGAGGGAATGACGAGGTTCTTTCGATACCAGCCAATGCCTCCGGGGAGATAGCCGGTGCTGCTCGCGAGCTCGGGGCTGAGAGGTCCTTTCACGCTCCAATCGTGCGGCAGATCGATCCGGTGCCAGGACGAATCGTCGAACTCAGGCCGGCGCGCCTCCGCGTCGTCGCGCAAAACGAACGCCCAATCATGGTTGATCGACGTCGACGTGCCGAAAGAAAGCTGACCGCGAAGCATGCTCGGCAACAACACGAGGCAGAGGAGGCAATAAAATCGAGCGCTCATGCGCAGATATAAAGCGGGTGCGCTCGCGCTGGGAAATACGGAAAAACGACCGCGGCACGCTCGCTGATCGCAGGCGAGCTGGGTTTAACCGGGAGGAGAGCGCCTGGGCCCGCACAGCGGCGGCGTTTGAGTTGAGCCCGACCCTGATTTGCAGCGGTCCGCTCCGCTGTGAATGAGCGATGTTCGCGCTCGGCCGTGTGCGAGCATTAGGGTTTTGCGGTGAAGTGGGAGCCGAAGATAGACTCCCATTCTTGCTGGGCGACGGCAGGGGCGATGGCGGAATAGCCGAGGCCGGTGAGACCGTGAACCTGGACGGCGCTGCACTCGAAGCATACGACGACGTCGATCTGGCCGTCGGGTTTCTTGATGCGGAGCGCGTGGCGCGGGCTGAAACAGAACGCCGAGGACTTTCCGGCGTCGATGGCTTTGCCGAGGGAGTTGGCGAGGCGCTGGATTATCTTGGCGTCGGTAACGCGGGCGGTGCCGAGAATCGCGAAGCCGTGAAATGCCGATGTGGGCGGAACCGTTTTCTTGTTTTCGTCGAACCGAACGACGGGGTTTAAAGCCAGGATCTCGATCTCCTTCGCGGTCGCGATGGCGAAGATGAGTTTGCCCGTTTGGTCAGCTTTGCTGGATGCAGGAGGAAATTCGACGAGTTTGCTCGCAGGTTCTGCGGCGGGGAGAAGGTGACAGAACGAGAGCGCGAGAATAGTGAGGACGGGTTTCATGGGATGTGATGGGGAACGTGTGAGAGACGGATATCTTAGCGAGAAGGCACGCCTCGGACCTCACAACGCGGGTGCGCGGCGGTTGCAGAAGCGTAACGAGATAGAGGGCACGACCTGACGTCGGAGCACACGCAGCCGAGCGAAGTCAGCGTCGTTGTAAATGATGCCCGCGACGGTTCTGGCCGCGGGTCCTGCTGCCTTCAGACTGTAAGCTCCTGGAACGATGGACTTGGGCGTGAAACTCGACACTGCTTGAGACGGTTACCTTGCAGGAGGGAAAGTTGGGACAGTGGGTGGGCTCAAGCCAGCGCTATGAACCTTCGATTGTCCGGTCTTCCGCTCCTTTTCCCCAACAGATCAAAACCTCATGTTTGTTTTCTCATGAAAAGATTACTCGGCTCTCTTGTGTCGCTTTTCTGCCTGGGCTTTGTCGCCCCGTTGTCAGCCCTCACGCCCGTAGGCGGGCTTGTTTTATATAGCACGTCGGCCTACGTCGGCCAGATATCTTCAGGGCAATACTTGTCCTTCGACATACCCACCATCTACGTGGCCGATATCGAGCTGCGCGTCGTCGATGTGAACACCAACCAGGTGGTGCATTCCATTGCGTACTATTGGGACTACGGGCAGCAGGGTGAACCCGGTCCCCAAATCGACTTTGGCTACAACGATGTGTACGGCCTCGATGGCGAGTACCGCGTGGAGCTCGACCTGCTATGCCCCGACTTCGCCACGTCCACCTATCAACCGCAGGTCATGTACACGGGTTACTACGATGCCGCCGCTGGCCACGGCAGCCTCTACATCGATGTCGGCGCGGACCAGTCCGACGTATGGTCGTGGGGCGGCGCGGCCATCATGGTGAACCAATAACCTCAAACTCATCCTGATTCTTTATGAAAAAGATCTTTGGCTCCCTTGCTCTGTTTTTTTCTCTGGGCCTGCTGGTGCCCGTGTTTGCCAACCTGACGCCCGGCGGCGGGCTGGTTGTACTCAGCACCTCGGTGGACATCGGTTATCTCTCCCCCGACCATATGCTCACGTTCGATTTGATGACGGTGGAAGTGGCCGATGTGGAAATACGCGTGGTGGATGTGGCCACCAACCAGGTCGTGACCACGGTGGGCAACGCTTGGGATTACTATACGGGTCAGGCCTACAGTACCAATCCCGCGTGCATCGACATCACGGGGCTGGCTTCCGGCAACTATCGAGTGGAGATGGATCTCCGTTTTCCGGACTATGCGACCCCTCCCTACCAGCCTTATCCCGGCAGTCCGTTCTGGTGGCTGTTCACCAACTACTTCGATCCCTACACCGGATATGGAGCCATCTACATCGACGTGGGTGCAAACCAGTCGGACGTTTTCTCCTGGGGCGGCGCCAGCCTGATCGTGTCCGGGCCTTGACCACGGATTCCGCGGTCCATCGCGGATGATTCTCGTTTCCGGCCCACTCAAGCCGCCGCCTCACCTGCGGCGGCTTTTTTGACGCCGTCACACTTATCTGGTCGACGATCACGACTGAAGGAAACGGGTTCGGCAGAAGTAGCGCCGCGCCGATTGCGGTAACCGTAAACCCGGAGGCTCGTTCCTTTTATGCTCCTTAAAAGTGAACCGAACTAGTTGCGCAGCACGCGAGCGTTCTCTCGCTGCGAGAGAATCAGCACGGCTCCCAGAAAGGCGCCCGTCAGGAGACCGGGACCGTGGCCGTCGCGGGTGAAGATCATCGCTGTGGCCGCGCTGAGACCGAGCAGGGGAAACACGCGGTAAGCTTTGGATGCCGCCGGATCGAAGAGCGTGCAGGCGAGAAGCGAGCCCATCGTTCCGAACGCGGCGGTGGATGCGCCGCCGCCGTACGGCGCCCATGCGTAGTTCACCGCCTGACCGACGATGCCGCTCGCGAAGTAGATTAGCGCGATTTTCGGGCCGTAGATTCGCTCTGCGATCGGGAGGAAGCAGAACAAGAATCCGCAATTGAAAAGTAGATGGAGCCAGCCGCCGGGCTGGACGAACAGAGGTGTGACCAAGCGCCACCATTCGCCGGCTGCGAGGGCTTCCTTGTTTCGCGCGAGCGTGGCGATCAGCTCAGGCCAGACGAACTGGCTGAGCGAAATCGCGAGCGTGACGCCGATGATGAGGAACGTCGCGGGCAGTTGGCGGCGAGGTTGGTGTGCGTCGCGTTTCCAGCGAGTGCCGTAAAGGCGGGAGGCGCAGAGGGAGCTGGCTAACACGACGAGCCCGTTGGTGAGGATGATGAGCGGTTTCAAGCGGGACGACGTGTTGAACTCGGATGGAATTAACCACTCATCGAAGAACGCCAATCAGTGTTTTCCGACGTGCGGCTGCGCCAAACCGCCGTCGCGATTGTACAGAGACGGCCAACGGCCGCAGTAGGGGATCGGTCGAGGTGGGTCGGGCGCTCCGCGCACGCTGAGCGGGGCGAGTGATCTTTGGGCGTGGATGCGAGTGGGGACGAAAGCGGGCGGGCGTTCACAACGCGCCGGGACGGCACGTTTCACTTGGGCGCCGGATGCACTCGGCGATGACAAAGTGCAAAGTTCGACCCCTTTTCCGCTCTCTTCACGTGGTGAAAAACCTCGGCGAGTTTCTTTGAGTCGAGACCCTGTTGCTCGGGTGTCGACTCACGCCAGCACTGCGTCGGCCAGTAGACGGGATCGGCTGCCATCATCAAAGACGCCATTGCCACGAATAGGACGCTGCCGATGCTCACGCGGAGACCGTTATGAATGGGTCGCATGATGGACGATACCCCGCGCACAGAGGAAGGTTACGGGATTTCCCGAGTCTTGGCGGTCGCCGGGGTGCTTTTTGAAGAACCTCGGTGGTTTAAATTTTTTCTTCTCGGTGACACCGGGCACATCCGCCAACGCAGCGCGGACGCGTCGCGTGAGGTCGTCGTCGTCGCGGGTGGGTTGAGGGCGCTTGGGTGTTTTTAGGCCCGAGAGTTTAGGGGCGGTCATTACTACTCAGCCGGCGCGGTCGATTTGGAGGATGACCAACGTCTTTTTGGCGTGATCGGGCCAGTAGGTGTACACGACGTCCCCGATCAGGAGATGGTCGTGCGTGGTGCCTTCGTCATCAGTCAGCTGGTAGGGCTTCGAGTTGGTCGGCGGTGACGAACTTGCCTGCTTTCACGGCGCGAACGCGTTTGGCGGCTTCGCGTTTCCATTCGGGCGTGTTGTGCCGGAGGCGAATCAGGTAGGCCTGCAACTCCGCGCGTTCACGTTTGGAGAGGCGGCTCACGGCCTGTTTCAGCTCGAGGATGCTCATGGGCGGAAGGTGGAATCGGATGCAGGTATGGTCAAATGGCAGTAGGCGCCGAGCGGTCATGCTCGATCACCGCAAACATTCAGGTTCGCCCCCTTCTGCTTCTGTCGATCCCTTCTGCTCCTGTGGGTCAGAGTCTATATTTCCTCTTCAGATGACTCAAAGTGGACTGCACGTCGATTATTTGGACAGAGGCGTCTGTTGAATTTGATGCATCTGAGGACATCTTGAATGTAATCGTCCAGCGCTCCCAAGTTTCATTGAAATAGCCTCCGCGGATTGCCGGCATAGTAGTCACGGTTTTCTCGTAAGTTGTACCGTTGGGGCGCGTCATCGTAACTCGCTCTCGTTGCGCTGGCACTGGTTTCACATAGACGCGCTTTTCAAAGGTTTCAGCGTGTTGATCGAGCAGGACTAGAGAGGAGAATCCAGCGCCGGCAGTCGTCTCGGCGGCATGAAGTAACGCGAGGTCTGCAAATTGGCTTTTATACTTAATGGGGCCCTCGAAATACGCCCGATGTATGCCATCGCCGACCGGGTTTGATGCGTACCCGCCTTCGTTTTTAGACGTTGGAACATACGGTACGTGTATTGTGTTACAGCCAGTCAAAAAGGGGCTTAGGAAACACACTGCTGCAAAAAAAATGGTTCTATATGGAAGACTGGTGCAATGAGGTCTCATAGACGGACGCATGGATAGGGAACAATGAACGAAGATGCCGCTGGGGGGGCTTATAATGACGTCACCTCGGCGGGAATTCGAAGTCGGCTTTCTTTTTGTCTTTGGAGAGGGTGAGGTAGGCGCTGAAGTTGGAGCCGCGTTTTGAAACGAAGCCTTCGATCAGGTTGGTTTTTCCTTCTTCGCCGAGGAGCTGCTGGACTTCGCTCGCGGGGATTTCTTTTCCGAGGAGCGTTTTCTTTAACTCGAAGACGGCGCGGGGGGCGTTGTCGGCACCGCTTGGTTTCGCGACGACGTAGGATTCGTCGGTTTCGTAGAGGTCGGCGTCGTGGGCTTTGCTCACGCCGAGTTTCTTGGCCTTGGAGATATCGAGCGGGGCCTTGGCTTTGCGGGCGATGGGCTTGCCGTCTTTGCCGACTTTCGGGGCGCGAGGCGGGAACTCCCAATTGATCTTGGCGCCGTTGCGCAGGAGGAAGGCGTCGAAGGGGCGGCCGCGTTTCGAAATGAAACCTTTGATGAGGTCGGACTTTCCGTCGGTGATCATCTTGATGGCGTCTTCCTGCGTGATGGCTTTCTGGCACATCAGGCGGCCGACGCTAAAGGTTTGTTTCCAGCCGTTTTCGGCGGAGGCGTCGCGTTCGCGGAGGACGTAGCTGGTGGGCGCTTCGCAGAGTTCGGCGCCGGTCTTTGGATCGGTCCAGAAGGGCGTGAGTTCGTTGAGCTCAAACTTGTTTCCGAAATCGAGTTCGACCTTCCGCTTGCCCTCATTTTTCACGTCGTCGACGAGGCGGAGTTTGGCGGGGAAACGGTTGCCGGTGCGCGGCGACACGAAGCCATCGAGCGGGCCGATCTCGCCGACGGTGACGAGTTCGCGGATCTCGGTTTCCTCGAGTTTGCGGCCGGTGACGACTTTGTAGACGGCGAGGATGCCGTCCTGGGATTTGTAGGCGCGCAGGGTTTCGAGCATGGGCTTGCCGTCGGTCGGCGAGACGATGTCGGTGACGCGGGAGTTGGATTCGTCTTCCTCGAAGTTTTTGGTGCGGTCGACGATGCCTTTGGTGACCTCGACGATCTCGTCCATGAACTTGGGACGTGGATACTTGTTATGCTCCATCAGGCGGAGCTTGTGCTCCCACTGGCCGGTCATGTCGGGCTTGGTGAGGGCCTCGGCTTTGACGGCGACGAGGAACTCGAGGAGCGACTCGGCCTTGGGCGTGGGCGCGAGTTCGCGCTGCACGCGCTCCATGTACTTCTGGTTGATGAGGCCGTCGATCGTGTCGGCGCGGGTGGCGGGGGTGCCGAGACCGCGTTCCTTCATGGCCTCGGCCATTTCCTCGTCGTCGACGAGTTTGCCCGCGCCTTCCATGGCGGAGAGGAGCGTGGCTTCGGTGTAGCGTGGTGGCGGCTTGGTGGACTCGTGGTGGAGTTCGGCGGAAACGGTTTTGGCTTTCGGCGGCTGGCCGTCGTTCGCGTCGACCGCGGGGAGGGTTTTGCCATCGGAGGCAGCGGCGCCGGATTCGTCTTCGACGACGGACTTGCCGTAGACGGCGAGCCAGCCGGGCGCGGTGAGGACTTTGCCCTCGGTCTTGAACTGGTGAACGGCGGCGACGGTGCTGATGCGCGTGGTGATATCGAATTCGGCGGCGGGGTAGAACGCGGCGACGAAACGGCGGGCGATCATGTCGTAGACCTTGGCCTCCATCTCATCGAGGTTCTTCATTTCGGAACCGGTCGGGATGATCGCAAAGTGATCGGAGATCTGGGCGTTGTTGAAGATGCGCTTGTTGGGGCGCAGCCAGCCTTCGGCCAGAACCTTCTGACCGTGCGCGGCGAGATCGCCGTCGAGGGCTCCGAGGGTGGCGCGACAGGTTGGGATGTAATCCTCCGGGAGCGCGCGCGAATCGGTACGCGGGTAGGTGATCATCTTGTGGCGCTCGTAGAGGGCTTGCGCGATCTGGAGCGTGCGGCGGGCGGAGAGGCCGAAGCGGTTGTTGGCCTCGCGCTGGAGCGTCGTGAGATCGTAGAGACGCGGGGAAGCCTGCGTGGAGGATTTCTTTTCCTCGGTGATGACGGCGGGCGGCTGGCCCTGGCAGGCGGCGAGGACGGCCTCGGCGGCGGCTTTTTCCCAGATGCGATCGATGCGGTCGTGTTCGTCGCCCTCGGCTTTTTTGAAATTGGGACGCTGATAGACGCCTTCGTAGTTACCCTTGGTGACGGCGAAGTTGGCGGTGACGCGCCAGTACGCGCGGGGCTTGAAATTGCGGATCTCGAGTTCGCGCGTGACGACGATGGCGAGCGTCGGAGTCTGCACGCGGCCGACGGAGGCGACGTTGCCGGCGCGGGAGCCGAACATGCGCTTGGTGAGGGCGCGGGTGCCGTTGATGCCGATGAGCCAGTCGGACTCGGAGCGGCAGCGGGCGGCGTCGCCGAGGCCGGCCATTTCTTCGGCGGTGCGGAGCTTCTCGAAAGCGGTGCGGATGCCCTCGGCGGTCATGGTCTGCATCCAGGCGCGTTTCACCGGAAGCTTACATTTGGCGAGCTGGTAGAGGTTGGCGAAAATCAGCTCGCCCTCGCGCCCGGCGTCGCAGGCGTTGATGACCTGGTCGATGTCTTTTCGGGCGAGGAGTTTTTTGAGAGCGTTGAAGCGTTCCTTGGAATCCTCGATGGGTTTGAGCTCAAATTTCTCCGGGATGATCGGGAGGGTTTCGAGGCGCCAGAAACCGTATTTCTTCTTGTCGATATCCTCGGGCATGAGGAGTTCGACGACGTGGCCGACGGCCGACGAGATCACGTATTCGTCGTTTTCATAATGGTCGCCTTTTTTGGGGACTTTGCCGAGTGCGCGGGCCAGATCGGCCGCCACCGATGGCTTTTCCGCGATGATGAGAGACTTCATGTAGAGGCGAGCGGTTAGGGAGCGTGTGCGGCAATTTCAAGGATTAGTTTCGGCGGAGGGCGTGTGGGGGTTCTGAAAAACGGCGGAGTGTGGGTGATCAAACGCGTAGGGAGTTTTCGCTCGAAAAATCGTGGAAGCGTTTCGTTGATTTACGCGCGAAACGGCGTGCTACTGATGGCAGCGCTTCAACTTTTTACCTCCGCGATGGCCTCTGTACTGGTCGTAGAAGACGACAAACTTTCTCAACGTATCCTCGGAAAAATCCTGGGCGGAGCCGGTCATGAAATTCTCGTGGCGGAGAGCGTGGGGAAAGCGTGGGAGTTGCTGCGGCAGCATCCGCTGGTCGATCTCGTGATCCTCGACAACCAACTCGGCAAGGAGTGGGGCTGGGAGCTTTTGCAGGGGTTGCGCGCGGATTTGGTTTTCGGCGGGCTGCCGGTGGCGGTGTACACCGCGCACACCGAGCGCAGCTCGATCATGAAGTACGTGGAGCTCGGCGTGCAGGCCATGCTCGTGAAGCCGTACAAGGGCGAGGTGTTGTTCGAGGAGTTGAAGAAGGCGGCGTCGGTGGACTGGACGGGGCGCCTGCTGGAACGACCGGCGGCGGCGTGCGCGCGGCTGAAAATCTCGGAGAGCGACTACTACAGCACACTGAGTGCGGCGGCTTCGGCGCTGGAGAAAAACATCCAGGCACTCCGGGTGGCGATCGCGGAACGGCGCGAGGACCAGGCGTTGCGCGCGCCGGTGCAGCAGATTTTTAATCAAAGCGCGGCGCTCGGGATGCCGGTGCTGAAGAGTGTCACCGAAGGGCTGGTACGCGGGATCGGTTCCAAGCACAACGCGACCATCCAGGGCGGGTTGCGGTCGCTGGAGTCGTTGCAGGTGCTGCTGCGCCAGCGGTCGCTCGAATACATGCGCGTGCGGGAGATCGCCGGTACGGGGGAGACGCCGCGCGTGATGAAGCGAGCGATCACGCCGAACGACGCGGTGGTGCCGGCGGCGGCTTCTCAGGCGGCGACGTTTTGCCGGCGGACGGCGGCGTCTCCAGTCTGGGCCTACGGGAAAGGATTCGCGCGGCTGGAGGGGCGCGAACTGTTCGCGAAAGGCGAGCTGGGCCGGCTGGCGGCGGATCTCGTGAAGCAGTCGCCGCTGAGCGAGATGGTGGAGGCGCACAGCTTCATCGCGGGCGCGCCGAATGCGTCGATGGACGACGTGTTGGGCGCGGTGGATTCGCTGCCGAAGTTTCGCGCGTTGTATTTGAAGATCGCGACGCGATTGGGCGGCGCGCAGGTCGATTCGGCACCTCCGGAAATGCGCGACGAAATGGCCGATCCGGACGCGGTGATCGAGGCGGAGAATCAAGCCGCGCGGCACGCGTTGGACCGGCTGGGCGTTTACCGGACGATGGTGCTGGTGGCAGCGGCGCGGGTGGCGCAGACGGCGCGTGTGAGGTCACCGCTGGATCTTTCGATGTTGCTGGAGCACACGCTCGCGGTGGCGATTTTGTCCTACGAAGTCGGGCGCATGTTGCGGCTGCCGGAAGAGCATCTGCCGGCGGCGGCGGGGTTGGTGCACGATGCGGGAAAGTGGTTGTTCGCGCTGGCGGAGCCGGGGTTGTACGCGCTGGTGCTGGCGCTCGCGCATGAAGGTGGGCAGGGCGCGGCGCACGCGGAGCAGGGGATTTTTGGAGCGACGCATGAAGAGGCCGGGCGGCTGTGCCTGGAAGCGGCGCAGGCGCCGGTGTTGCTGCTCGATGCGGCGGTGGCGCACGAAGATCTGGCGCGTGTTTCGCGTGCGGAGTCGTCGGCCGTGGTGGCGAGCGTTTTCCTGGCCAACCATCTCGCGTGGGCGGCGGTGGCGACCGAGGAAGCGCACGGGAAGGCGATTCGCGACGGATTGCTCGATCCGGCAAATCAGGTTTGGGAGACGTTGAAGGAAGCGGGCGTCGCGTTGCCGCTGGATATTCCGGAGCTGATCGAAGCGATGACGCGGGTCTCGAAGACGGCCGCGTGGATCAGTGCGGAGTTGGTGGATTGGGGCGCGAGGTAGGCGGACGGGGCTTAGAGGCGGGGACTTCCTGCGAGCCAGACGACTTGGCGTTGGCCGTCGGCGAGGGTGAAAATCATGACGCTCTCGTGGGCGAGCGCGGCCAAGAGATCGGCGTCGGTCGCGATGTTGGCCTGGGGAAGCGTCGCGACGGGATCTGGCGAGGTGGGGACACTGCGAGCGATGACTGGGAGCTCTGGCGCGCGTCGCGATGACTGGAGGACGGCGATGCCTGCGACGGCGAGAATCACACAGGCCGTGCCGGCTGCCCGGATACGGCGTCGGAGGCGAATGCGCGCGGCCATTTGCGCGGGCAACGAGAGGCCGGATTGATCTTCGTAGAGATCGTTGAGGAGTTCATCGCGGCGGTCGGGGGAGTCCTTGCTCATGGCTTGTCGGCGGGTTTGCGGTGGCGAGGAGTGAGCGGAGTTCTTCGCGGGCGCGGGTGAGGCGAGACTCGACGGCTTTGGGTGTGACGGAGAGCTCGCTGGCGAGCTGGGCGACGGATTTTCCGTGAAGGTATTTGGACTCTATAAGGGCGCGGGAGGCTGGCGGCAGTTGGATCAGGGCGGCGTCGAGCGCGCTGAAAAGCTCGGATTCTTCCGCTTCGGTGGGAGCGGTGTCGGGCTCGGCGGCGCGACGGAGGATGCGATCGGCGAAGGAGCGCTCGCGCCGGCGGGCGTCGCTCAATGCGGAGTGGGCGACGGTGCGAAGCCAGGAGAGCCACATGGCGGGCTGGTCGCAGACGCGGACGTGACGGGAGATGCGGAGGTAGGCGCGCTGGCGGGCTTCGGCAGCGAGGTGCGGGTCGCCGCGCGTGCCCGCAAGAAGGATACGGAAGAGAATGGGGCCGTACTCGCGGTGGAAGGTTTGCCACGCCTCGTCGTCACCGGTGGACATGCCACGCGTCAGCTCAGCCAGCTCCGCAGAAGCGGCGGGAGAGATTTCCATCCGTGGGGAGAGGGCGGAGAGAAATGTGGCAGAGTGGGTCAAGGTTTGGGCTGCGGGTTGGTGCGCAGGAACTCGGCCTGCTGGCTGAGATTGGCTATGATATTGTGAGCGATATCCAGGCCCGATTGATATCGGGAGGATACCAACAGGATGCCCGTGGCAGCGTGGTACTTGAGTTTCAGTCCTTCAGGAAGATGAGAGGGATCGAGAAGCCAAGCGGTGTTGATGGTATCAATCACATCATTCACCTGAATTTTGTTCTGCAAGACAGCGCCCAAGGGATAGCTCGCGAATCGCTCGTTTTGAGGAGGTTCCACTTGGGCGGTTGTAGAAGATTGGTTGGAGCGGAGCGTGAAGACGGACAGGCCGTCGCGTTCGGCTTTGTCGGTGGGGAAATCGACAACGTAACCGACAAGGAGTTGATCGAGGGCGAGGGCGAGATCGCGAGGGCCGACGTTGCGGAGGGAGAATTGAGGAAGCGGGAGGGAGAGAGCTTCCTTGGAAGCGATCAGATTGAACGGTTGCGAACCGGAGTTGCTGATGGCGGTGAGGAGTTGGGCGAGGGTGCCGCCGGGGAAATCGACGCTGATGCCTTTGGGTTCGACGAGGGCGGCGAGGATTTCAACGATGAGGTCACCGGCCTGAACGCTGACGAGTTGCCCTGAGCGGCTTTTGACGGCCGGGAATTTCACGGGAGGATACAGCCCGTGCTCAGGTGTGTTGACTGGGAAGTCCCGGCTGATTTCCACCGAGCTCGTTATGTTGTTTTGCTCATCGGTGGCGGAGGTGAGTTTTACGGAGAAATTTCCGGTGGTGATCCTGGCTTCTTGAGCGGCCTGCGTAACAAGCGTTGGAGTTATCTTGGTTTCAGTTTTGCCGCCAGGCGTGCGCTGTTGGACCTTTAGCTCGGTGCGGATTATGGCAGGCGTAACCGACGTGGCAGTTGGATTTTCTTCGTCGATGCGGCGCTGGAGTTGGGCGATGCGTTGCTTTTGTTCGATTACTTGCGGATGGGTGTCGGTGTATTTGTTTTTCAGGATCGCTAGTTCGTCCTGAGCGTTTTTGAGGGATTCAGTTTTGGCGTCGGCGGCGAGGACGGGCGACGTGGAAAGAACGAGGAGAGAGGCGGCGAGGAGGGCGCGGCTGGGGCTGAGGAAGGATTTCATGGTGGTGGCTGCGAACAATACGCGGGCTGGGGAAAAATCCTTCGTGGAACCCGGAAGAGCAGAGGGAGAAAGAAAAAGGCCGACTCGGTGAGGAGTCGGCCCTGGGGGAATAGGAACGTTAAAAGCGGGCGGTGTTTTTCGGAAAGCGCGCTCGGAGTGCGCGTTCCACCCGGCGAGTCAGCTCACCGCGAGCTTCGGGGTTTCGGCGAGGGCGGCGTCGAGGGAGGCGATCAGGGAGGTGATCGTCTCGACGGTTTCGTCGCCCATGTTGGAGATGCGGAAGGTCTTTCCCTTCAGCTTTCCGTAGCCGCCGTCGATCACGAGCTTGTGCTTCGACTTGAGCGTCTTGTTGAGTGCGCCGAGGTCGTAGTTGAGATTGTTTTGGAAGCAGTTCAGCGCGAGCGAGCCGTACTTCTCCTGCGGGAAAAGTTTGAAGCCTTTGGCGAAGCCCCAGTCGCGGACCATCTTGTTGAGGGCGGCGTGGCGGGCGTAGCGGGCGTCGAGGCCCTCGGTTTTGATGTCTTCGAGCTTCGACTTGAGCGCGTAGATGAGCGGGATGACCGGCGTGCTGGGCGTCATACCGGCTTCGTGGTTTTTCTGGAACTCGACGAAATCCACGTAGTAGCCGCGGTCGGCTTGCGTGGCGGCGCGATCGAGGGCGCGTTTCGAGACGGAGAGGAGCGAGAGGCCGGGCGGGAGCGCGAAGGCTTTTTGCGAGCCGGTAATGAGGACGTCGATACCGAGTTCGTCCTTCTTGATCGGGAGAACGGTGAACGAGCTCACGGTGTCCACGATCGAGATGACGTCGGGGAACTCGCGGAGCACGGCGGCGAGCGCGGTGAGGTCGCTCATCGTGCCGGTCGAGGTTTCGTT
>CAMLSH010000019.1 GCA_946482625.1 uncultured Opitutaceae bacterium | reverse complement strand
TCGGAGCCCTTGGCGATATCGAGGTTCCCGTCGGTGCAGTCGTAGATGGTGCACTTGGTGACGAAGACGTTGGTCGAGGCGTTGATCGAGATGCCGTCGTTTGCCGCAGCCGCGCCGGTGTTGGCGGAGATGTTGAGGTTTTGGATGATGACGTTGTTAACGCTGCTGAGGTTGATGGTGCCTTTGATGGTGGCGGAGGAGTTGGCGCCTTTGAGCGTCTTGTTCGACTTCAGGTTAATCCGGCCGCTGGCGCCGAGGTCGATAGTGCCGGAAACAGTGATCGTGTAGGTGGTGGAGGACTCGGCGTAGGTTTTGAGCTGGGCGGCGGTGGTTGCGGTGACGTTGGCGCCGCCGGCGCCTCCGGTGGCGTTGCGGCCATAGCCGTCGGCGGCGACGGAGAGTAGCGGAAGTGAGCAAAGGCCAAGGAGGCCGAGGAGCAGGGATTTCAGTGTCTTCATGGGGTATTGTGTTTTTGGGGTTAGAAAGCCTCGTCGGTGAGGCGAGGAAACGGCTGTCGCTCAAGGCCAGAGGCCTTGTTCCTGGAGGTAGCGGCGGGCGCCCTCCTCATCGAGGACGGCGCGGAATTCGCGGTAGAGGGAGTCTTTCCATTGCGCGGCCTCGGTGGAATTTAGGTCGCCGGCATTAGTGGAGCCGAGCTGCGCGATTCGAGCTTTGGTGGCCAGGAGCGAGCGGTAGAGTTTGCGAATGACCGCGGCGTCGGCGCGGGCGAAGCGGCCGTCGAACTGGAGTGTCTGGCACGCGGGTTGGAGACTGAGGCGATAGTCGTCGTACCGCTCGGCACCCAAGGCGGCGGCGAGTTGTTTTTCGACGGCGGCCTCGGTATCGGTACGCTGCCGATCGATGGAGGCGTCGATGTCCGGAGGCTTGTGGCCGAAGGCGAGTTCGAGCGGGTGGCGTAGTTGAAAAATGGTGATGAACTCGGCGCGCGAAGGTTGGAAGTTATCGAGTTCGGAGCGCATGCGCTCGGCGGTGACGGAATTGCGGAGATCGTGGCCGAGGAGCTCTTCCGGTGAGAGGAGGCGGGTGAGCTGGGCGCGCGCGTCTTCGGCGATTTTCCAGGCGGTGTCCCATTCGCTGCGGGTAAGCATGCCGCCGCGCTGGTCGAACAGGGCGTGGCGGGTGCGTTCGGCGCGATCGATCACGCGGGCTACGGCGGCGCGCTTGTCGGCGGGAAGATTGCCCCAGCGACGGCGGTCTTCCCAGGCGAGCAAGGCGTCGCTTTCCGGAGTGACAGCGGAGGCGGGGAACAGGGTGTCGAACGCTTGGCGGACGGCGTCTTCGCGTCGGGATTGCTCCTCGGAACGCTGGCGATTGGACGTGGCCGGAATGGGATGGGCGTCGGGGCCGGTGCGCCAGAACTCGAAGGGCCGCAGATCGGAGGCGGCGATGACCGGGGCGGGATTGAGGCGGTGTTGGATTTCCGCTCCGAGGAGAGCCTGGACGTGGGCGGCGGGCCAGCCGGCGTGTTCGAGCGCAATCTTCAGGTCAGCGAACGGAAGGCTGGAGAGAGACGCGTAGGCGGGGACCGTAAGGAATTTTTGGGCACGCAACGACGGCGCGCAGAACGCAGCGCTCACCGCAGCGAGGATCGCGGTGAAGAGAAGACGACGCGGGATTGGGCGGGCGGGGAGGGCGTGCGAAAACATCGAGAGAGACGGGGTGACAAACGCGCGCTGAGAAATGCGCGCGCGTTTGTGAGCGGATGTCGGGATTGTTGCCGCGGCGTTATCGGTTGCCCGCGCCGGCTTGGACCACGGAGGGAACGTTGGCTGTGGGTGTGAGCGAGTAGGTGTACGGGAGGGTGAAGCCGGTGCCGGTGGCGACGTTGATGAGGCCGGTGCAGCTCGCGAACGTGTTGCCGGAGGATTTGATTTTGCCGCCGTTCTGCTCGTAGAGCGGGCTCTTCACGCTTTGGTAATAGTTGTTTTCGACGATCCAGTTACCGCCGTCGCGGACGTTGGTGCAGTAGCTGTTTCCGGCGCAGTCGAAATAGTTGTTGTAGAGGTGAGCGGTGCTGTAGCTGCCGGAGGGCATGCGTTGATCGCAGCGTTCGGCGAACCAATTGTGATGGAGGGTGGTTTCGTAATTTTGAGATGTATCGACATTGCCGAGGATCATGGCGAAGCGGTGGGCGCTTTGCGTGGGATAGGAGAACTTGCACCAGGAGACAGTGATCTTGCTGGCGCCTTGGGTGATATCGAAGCCGCCGTCGCCGCAGTCGTAGAAATTCACCTTGGTGCAAAACACATTGCTGGCGCCCCAGCAGGAGACGCCGTCGCCGTTGGGGTTGGTGATGTTGAGCTTTTGGAGAACGATGTTGTTAACGCCGCTGAGTTGGAGCGTGCCGTTCTTGATGGTGGCGGATGTATTCGCGCCTTGGATAGTCTTGTTGGATTTCACCGCGATGTTGGTGCCGGCGAGGTCGATCGTGCCGGAGACGGTGATGATGTAGGTCGTCGCGGACTCGGCGTACGTTTTGAACTGGGCGGCAGTGGTGACAGTGACGGCGGTGCCGCCGGCGCCTCCGGTGGCGTTGCGGCCGTAGCCGTCATAGGTGGCGGCGCTGACGGCTATTGGCAGAAGGCAAAGCGCGAAAGCGAGCGCGCGGGCGAGCGGGGTTTTGAGGATGTGCATGTTTCGTGGGTGAATGCGCGGGCGGGGTGCTCGCGCAAAAAAGGGAGCAGTGAGTCCTCGGAGGGGTGGGGTATCCGAAGGGGGTGGTTCGCGAGCAAAGCCGGGGCGGGCGTTGGTGCGGGTAAGAAACCAAGCGGGGTAGAAAGCAGCGAAAGAACAACGCCGGGGTGGGCGGTCAGCGGCCGCAAAGGGGGGCGGTCCCGACGGCCGTGATCTGTGCCGTGGTGGCGGTGGGGCGGCAACGAGCGCGTTGCACGCATTGTTGACGAAGCCGGTCGCTGCGATGCGCGCGATCAATGGCCTCGGACTCACGTTTTATCTCGAGGCGATCCGTGGGCAGGAGGCCGAAGGAGGCGGTCTTGTCGTTGGTGAGGAGACGGCCGAATTTTTCGGCGGCGATGGTGGACCCCGTTTCGCGAAAAGACTTTTGCCGGTCGTGGCGACGTCGACGACGTAAGAATCCGCGATCGTTACAGCCGAGGAATCTCGGAGGATTTGGGGAGCTTGCCGCGTTTCTCTTTGGCTTGTTGTTCGGCCTGGAGCTGGCGGAGGGCGGCGTGTTGCTCCGGGGTGAGGAGGGCGCGGGTGGATTCGATGAAGTCGTCTGTGTTGAGCACGCGATACGCTGGTTTTTTGGGACCAGTGTTTTGGGCGAGATGAGCGGCGAGCTGGTCGAGCTTCGCTGAATCCAAGGGCGACGACGTGTAGCTCAGGCGCGCAGTTAAGTTTGCGAGAAAGGATCGCGCACCTTCGACTGAGCTGGGTTCCTGAAGTTTCGCGAAGCGCGTGTATTGGTCCTCGGTCATGAGCGCGCGAATCTCGCGCTCGATTTGGTCGGCTTCTTTTTTCTGAGCGGCGTACGCGCTGCCGCTGTACGCCTCGCTGCCCAGAAGCTGCTGATAGTCGAGCGTGGCCATGTATTTGTCGGCGACGAGGTTGATGACTTTTTCGCTCGTGGCGGGAGGGAGGCCGAGGTTCTTCAGATTTCCCTCGTGCTGAGATTGGAACATCAGACGCATCGAAAGAAAGGTGAGGCGGCTGTATTCCGGGTCCGCCATGAGTTCAGGAAAACTGAGGCCCTGTTTGCCGATGGGCGGTCTTTTCGGGAGAGGAGCGGGAGGATTGAGCGCGTGGGCTTGTTTCAAGCGTTCGATTTCCCGCAAGGCCAAGTCGCGGCGGATCACTTCGGGCGCGCGGCGTGAACCAATGATCGTTTGCGACTGGGCGAGCTCGGCGAGTTGGGTATCGGATTTCTGGCGGAGGATTGCGATGGATTGCTTCTGGGAATTTTCCTCGGACTGAGCGCGCGAGAGTCGGTCGGAGAGTTGTCGGTATTCTTGCCGGGAGCGCGCCCATGCGATGGCGAGGCTCGCACAGAGGAGAAGATTCAATCCGAGAAGAAAGAGGCGGAGGCGCGATTTCATGGCTGGGCTGGCTTGGTTTCAGGGGAGGGGTAATCGCGGGCGGAACTTTTGGAGAGTTGCAGCCGGCCTTGGAGTGCGGCGTCGCGGGCAATTTCAGAGAGACGGCGATAAATTTCGACTGCTTCCACATGCCGTTGGAACAGGCCGTGGTTTTCGGGTGGTAGCAGCTCCGCGGCGGCTTTTGTGAAAGCGGGTGGATAGGGGATCGGCCAGCCGTTGCCGCGGTAGAGGAGGTCTGGAAAATCCGGCGCGGTGTCACGCAGGAGGCGGGCGAATTTTTCGGCGCGGGCGTCGGCCTCGCTGTTGTAGCGCGTCTCAAACGATTGATTCGACCAGTCGAGATTCGCGAGATGGCCGGAAAGGCGAAGATAGGGCTCGAGATTCAGATATTCGCGAAAGGTGGCGACGTGAGCGGAGCCGAGAGTGCTGGCAATGCGGGCATCGATCTCGCCGAGCACGGAGTCGGTGAGTGCGCGCTGTTCGGCGAGCGAGGCGAAGACGATACCGTTTTTCTCGGCGAGTTTGGTGGCGTCGTAGATCGCTTGATTGCGTTCGACGAGGAGGGTCTTGAAGGCGTCGAGCTGCTGCGGCGGGAGGTTTAAGCGGCGGAAAAGCGGCGCGTACTCCAAGTCGAGTTCCCCCTTGCGGATGAAGGTGTCGAGTTCGCGGCGTTCCTGCTGTTCGGGTGTGAGCGGCGGGACTTCGGTGCTGGCGGCGGCGAGCGTGGCGAGGGCTTGGATCGAGGATTCACGGCGGGCGATTTCGCTTTCGAGCGTGGTGCGTGTCGCGGCGGTGAAGACACGCTGAGTTTCCAACGCGGCGAGTTTGGCGTTGAGGACGTCGTTGGCCTGACGTTGCCAGAGAAAGCCGACGGCGAGGGCAAGAGTCGCCGCGGTGGCGAGGCCGAGGTAGAGTTTGGTCATGAGCAGGGTGGTCAGCGCGCCCGCGGTGGTCGTCGAGGTTGCGGCAGTGGCGAGGGCGGTGGAGCTGAGGGTGGAAGAGAGTTGGGCGGGGGCGGCAGTGACGCTGTGTTGCGTGAGAGCGAGGCCGAGGGCGGCGCCGGTGGACATGAGGCCGCGGCGGGCAAGGCGGACGCGGAGTTTGGCGAGGGCACGTTCGACGCGCATGCGTGCCGTATTTTCGGATACGCCGAGGCGGGCGGCGATCGCGGCAAAGGGTTGCTGGTGGAAGAAACGCTGGAGGATGGCAGCGCGGTCGTTGTCGTTAAGGGAATCGAGCGCGTCGTCGAGGAGGGGTTGGAGTGCTGACCAGTTGGCCGCGGGTTCGGTGGCGGAGTCGGGAAAGAGTGCGGCGTCTTGGGCGGCGGATTGTTCGTGGACGAGGCGACGGTGTTCGGTCCGACGGAGGCTGGCGGCGGCCCACCGGGTGGATTGGTGGAGCCAGGCCGCGAGCAACGGGTGATTCACGAGGCTGGCGGCTTTGCGGGCGAGGGCGGTGAAGACCATCTGGGTTATTTCCTGCGCGCGATGAGGATCGCCGCCGGCGCGACGAAGAGCGGCGGAGTATACGAGATCAAGATGGCGTTCGACGAGTGTGGCGAAAGCGTGGTCGGAGTTTTCCTCGGTGTAGGCTCGCAGGAGAGAGACGTCATCCATGGCAGGGTTTATATGCTTACAGCCTGTCGGAACGGAATCGCACGGGATATTTTGCAGGGAGCGGCGGTGAGAGCGGAAGGGGGAGAGGTGGTGATGAGGTCCGTGGGGATGGATTGGTGAAAGCGGGCAAAAAAAAGCGGCGGCGCGTGTCAGGCGCCGCCGCAGCGGGGAGTACAGATGAATGACGGGTTGGAGGCTAGGAATCGTGCCGGATCAGCCGGCGGAGGGTGGCCAGAAGGGCGAGGGCGCCGAGGAACCACAGGGAGGGGGAACCGCCGCCTCCGCCACCGCCGCTGGGTGGGGGCGGGGTGACGGGGGCGGGATTCACTGTGATCGTCACTGGCGTGCTCACGATGGCTTCGCCGGCTGCGTTCAAGGCGGCGACTGTGTAGGTGCCGGCGTTGGCGCTTTGGGCGCTGCTTACGGTGTAGGCGAGGCTGGTGGCGCCGGCGATGTCGGCGTTGTTCAGGCGCCATTGCCAGCCGGTCACGGCTGAGATCGCGGTCGAAGCGGTCAGTGTGAACGAGGAGCCTGCGGTGACCGTGGTGGCGCTGGCGGTGATCGAGGCCGATCCCGCGGCGAGGGTGGCTGAGGCGCCGCCAGCGGTGTTGCCAGCACCGGCGAGGAGAAACGCGGGGAGGTCGGCGGTGGCGTGCAGGTGGTACGAGTATGACGGCGTGAAGACCGTATCGGTGCCGGCGTCGGCTGCGGTGCCGGTCGTGCTGGTGTACACGTTACCATTGGCGCGGATGAGGCCGCCGCCGGTCTTTGTCAGCGGGCTGACGATGCTCGTGTATTGGTTGCGCTCGGACAGGAACTGGGCGTTGGCGCGGGCGATGGAGCCGGAGGTGTTGGCGGTGCCGTTGGGGTTGAAGTAGTTGTTGTAGAGGTGAACGTGGCCCCAGGTGGAGTCGGGCTGCTGTTGATCGACGCGATCCGAGTACCAGTTGTGATCGAGGGTGACGCGGAGGGCTTTGGTCTCGCCGGTGGATGCGCCGATCAGCGTGGCGTGACGGTTAGCGGTCTGGGCGGTGGTGTAATAGAACTCACACCACGAAACGGTGATGTTGTCGGCGCCGCCGACGATCCGGAGGAGCGTGTTGGCGCAGTCGAAGAAAGTGACGTGGGTGATGAAGACGTTGGTCGCACCGGTCAGGGTGAGGCCATCGCCGCCGGAGGTTCCGGGGTTGGTGAGGTTGAGGCCGCGGATGACGACGTTGGTCACGCCGCTGGCGAGCTCGAGGTTACCCACGAGGGTGGCGTTGGCGTCGATGCCTTGGATGGTCTTGTTGGATTTCACCGCGACCTTGGTGGTGCCGAGGTTGAGCGTGCCGGAGACCGTGATGACGGCGGCGGTGGTGGACTCGGCCTGGGTGCGGAAGTCGGCGGAGTTGGTGACGACGACCTGCGTGGCGCTGCCGCCGCCGGTGGCGGAGGAGCCGTAGCCGTAAGCGACCGGCGCGGTGAAGGCGGGGGCCACAGTAAGCGTCGCGGCGGTGCTGGTGACCGAGCCGGCGGAGTTAGTGACGACGACCGTGTAGCTGGCGGCATCGGTCAGCGCGGCGGCGGAGATCGTGTAAGACGCGCTGGTCGCGCCGGCGATGTCGGCGGTGTCCTTTTTCCACTGGTACGTGAGGCCGGTGCCAGTGGCGGTGACGCTGAACGAGGCGGAGGCGCCGACATTCACGGTGAGCGAAGCGGGCTGCGTCGTGATCGCGGGCAGGGTGGGCGCGGCGGTGACGGCGAGCGTGAGCGGGCTGCTGACGACGGCGTTGCCGCCGGCGAGACCGATGACGACACTGTAGTCACCTGCGTCGGTCAGCGCGGCGGCCGGGATCGTATAGGTGGCGGAGGTGGCGCCGGAGATGGCGGCGTTCTTGAAGCGCCATTGATACGAGGCCGGGGTGAAGCCCGTGGGGGCGGCGGTCAGCGTGACGCTGGCGCCGGTCGCGACGGAGGTGGCGCCAGTGATGGCGGCGGAGCCTGCGGGGGCGGGGGCGTCGACGGCGACGTTGCCGGCACCGGCCTGCACGATGGCTGCGACGGCGGTGGCATCGTAGAGAGGATACGAATACGGCGGGGTGAAGACGGTGTCGGTGCTGACGACCTGGCTGCCGGTGCAGTTGGTGAAGAGATTACCGATGGTCATCAGTTTGCTTTGATCGGCGCTGGTGGCGGTGCGTTTGGCGATGGGGTCGTCGACACCGTTGTAGGAATTGTGCTCGCTGAGCATCTCGGCGATGTTGCGAGACTCCGTGCAGTAGTCGTTGCCGGAGCAGTCCCAGTAGTTGTTGAACATGTGGCTGCCGCCGAAACGGCAGGCGAGCATGCGTTGCTTGGCGCCGGTGGACCACCAGTTGTGGTGCCAGGTGACGCGGTACTGGCCGCCGGCGCCGGTGTCGGTATCGGAGGAGCCGATGAGGTTGGAGAAGTTATGGCCGTTGTTGCGCGTGTAGTAGAATTTGCACCACGAGACGGTGACGAAGTCGGAGCCGTTGATGACGTCGAGGTTGCCGTCGGTGCAGTCGAAGATCGTGCACTTGGTGACGAGGACGTAGGTCGACGCAGCGACGGTGATGCCGTCGTTCGCCGCGGGGTCGCCGGTGTTGGCGGAGATGTTGAGGTTGCTGACGATGACGTTGGTGGCGTTGCCGATCGTGAGTGAACCGAGGATGGTGGAGGCGGTGTTTTCGCCTTTGATCGTTTTGTTGGAGGTGACGTTGATCCGACCGTTCAAGCCGAGGTCAATGGTGCCGGAGACAACGATCACGTACGGGCTGCTGGCAGGGGCCTCGGCGTATTGTTCGAGGGCCGCGGCGGTGGTTACCGTGACGGTGGGCCCCGCGGCGCCGCCCGTGACGGAAGCGGCGAATCCGTCGGGTGAGGAGAGGCCGGCGGTGCCGTTGACGGCGAGCGTGGCGGCGTTGCTGGTGGCAGAGCCGGCGCTATTTGTGACGACGACGGTGTAGGCACCGGAATCGGCGATGAGGGTGTTGGAAAGCAGGAGGCTGGCGGAGGTGGCGCCGGAGATGTCGTTGCCGTCCTTTTTCCACTGATACGTGAAGGGGGCGGTGCCGGAGGCGGCGACGGTGAAGGTGACGTTTGTGCCGACGGTCACGCTCTGGCTGGCCGGGTGCGTGGTGATGGTGGGGGCGACCACGGTGCCCGAGACGGTGACGGCGGCGGGGTTGCTGGTGGAGGAGCCGGAGGCGTTGGTGGCGACGACGGTGTAGGTGCCAGAGTCGGTGCCGGTGGCGTTCGCGATCGTGTAAGTCGCGGAGGTGGCGCCGGAGATGTCGTTACCGTCTTTTTTCCACTGATATGTGGCGGACGGGATCGCGGCGGTGGAGGCGGTGAGCGTGATGGGATCGCCGGCGTTGACGGAGGCGGCGGCGGGGTGGGTCAGGAAGAGCGGGGAGAGGGCGGGGGTCCAAGTGCCGGCAGTGGCTGCGCCGGCGATGGTGGTGTTGAGGACCCAGAAGGCGTCTCGGTAGTTGGCCTGAGTGGTGGCGTCCGTCGGCATGATGGTGGAGGCCGGGCGGGAGGCGAACGTCAGGGCGGCGCCGTCTTTATCGACGGAGTTGTTGTCCCAGTGGTGGACGGTGGCGACGTCGGCGGAGACGTTGTTGAGGAGCCACCAGCCGGTCTGGTAGCTGGAGCCGGAGACACCGACGTTTGTATTCAGAAAACTGTTATTGGTCGCGTCGCCGATGACGGAATCGAGGAGCACCATCTCGCTGTTGGGATATTGGCCGGAGTTGGGGTCGATGCGGTTGAAGAAGGTGCCGGTGATGCCGGCGGCGGCGGTGAAGCGGCAGTTGTGGAAGACGAAGCCGTGGTTGCCGGAGCTGTTGCGGACTTGGGCGAAGTAGCCGCCGGTGCGGAGGATCTTGAAGTCGCAGTTGCGGAAGAAGCTCGGGCCGTTGCCCCAGAGGAAGTCGACGTCGCCCTCGATGTAGGAGTCGGCCATGTAGAACTGGCCGTCGACCTGAAGGGTGTCCTGGTAGCTGTAGAGTTTGATGCCGACGGCGAGGTTGCGCCCGGTGGTGGCGCTGCCCTTGATGATGAGGGCCTCGGCTTGGGAACCGTTTTGCGGGGTGCTGTTACGGATGGTGAGGTTGGCGAGGACGAGACCGTTGACGCTCTGCGCGAGGAAGGTGCCGCGACGGTAGGTGCCGGAGGCGTTGTTGAAGGTGTTGTTGGTCGGGTAAACGATGACGGTGTTGTCGGCGCTTTCACCGAGGATGGTCAGGTTATTGCGACCGGTGAAATAGATCTGCTCAAAGTAGGTGCCATTCTTGATAGAGATGGTGCGGGCGGTGGAGCCGGCGGGGACGAAGTCGAGGGCGCCTTGGACGGTGTTGAAGTCGGCGGAGCCGTCGGCGGCTACGGTGACGAGGGTGCCGAGCGCAGGAGCGGCGGTTTTGGTGGAGAACGTCCAGGTGGTGTTGTCGTTGATGCCGGCGAAGTCGCCTTGGGAGTCCTTGAACGCGCCGCGGTCGATGCGGACGTAGTAGGTTTTATTGTACGAGAGGGAGCCGTTGCGCGGATAGATGGTGGCGGTGTTCCCCGAGAGGATGACGGGGTAGTAGTTGATGTTGGCGAGTCCGCCGATGGTCTTGCTCTGGTAGGGAACGCCGGAGAGGTAGGAAATGTTTCCGGTGACGGCGGGGCTGGCCATGTCGATGGTGTCGACGACGGAGTCGTTGGAGGCGTCGTAGATCCTGATCGTGCCTGCGGTGCCGAACGATGGGGCGGAGGCGAAGGTGAGACGGAGGGGAGTGTCGGGATTGATCGCAGTGGCTGCGGCCAGAGGCGAGAAACTGCTGGTGGTGAGGACGGGGCTGAGGACGGCGACGGTGGCGGCGGCGCTGGTGAGGTTGCCGCCATCGTTGCTGACGGTGACGGTGTAAGAGCCGGCGTCGGCGGGCTGGATGTTATTCAGCGCGAGGGTGGAGGCGGTGGCGCCGGAGATGGCGACAGTGTTTTTCTGCCACTGATAGGTGAGGGCGTTGCCGGTGGCGGTGACCGAGAGGGTGACGTTGGTGCCGTTGACGACGCTCTGGCTGGCGGGGGGCGTGACGATGACGGGCGGGGGATTTACAGAGCCGCTGGTGACCGTGAGGACGGCGGGGTTACTGGGGAGGGTGCCTCCGCCGTTGGTGACATCGACGGTGTAGGAGCCGGAGTCGGCGAGTTGAAGATTAGTCAGTGCGAGCGTGGAGGCAGTGGCGCCAGAAATGGCATTGCCGTCCTTTTTCCACTGATACGTGAGGGCGGAGCCGGTGGCGGTGACGGAGAGAGTGGTCTGGCCGCCGGTGCCGATGGAGAGGGTGGTGACGCCGCCGGTGAAGGTGGGCTGGGCGGTGATGACGGGGAGTGCGGGTTGGAAGACGACTTTGACCCGTTTGAGCGTGGCGGAGGAAGTGAAGGCGTTACCGCTCCAGCGCAGTGCGAAAGAGTCGAAGGTGGTGTTGATGGAGGACGTGTCGGTGGCTTGGGCCTGATAGGCGGTGAGATCGGAACCCGCGATGGAAGCGGTGATGACATTGGTGTCGGCCGCGGTGCGCTGGATCGTATAGGTGATGGTGTAGTCAACGCCGCTGCTGAGCGGCTGAATCGCGGAAGCGTTACCCGAGCCGAAGGCGGTCAGGTTGGGGAATGCCGCCATGTTGTTGAACATGTTGTTCGTCGTGCTCGTGCTCACTGTGAGCGAAAGGTCGCGTTTGCCGATGGGCAGCGGGGTGGTCGATGAACCGCTGGTAAAGATTTGGAGCGAGTAACCGGTGTCGTCTGCGAATTCGGCCGCGTTGTGGCCGCCGGTGAGTGCGCCGACGCGCCGGGTAGCCTTAGAATCGAGAACGCCGAAAGCGGCGGACTGGCCGGAGACGAGACCGGTGAAGTTGACGACCATGCTGACTTCGAGGGAGTCGCCGACTTCGAGGGACTGGTTCGTCATGTTGCTCCAAGCGCCGCCGATCGTACTTGGCGCGGGATAAAGCGTGCTGCCGGTGACGGTGGCTTGGGTGCCGGTGAAATAGCCGAAGAAGGCCTCTGAGCTACCTGAAGTCATTGGTCCGATCGTCAGCGATCCAACGGCTGAGGTGCGGGGGTACGCGGCGTTTCCGGAACGGCCACTGTAGATGACGAGCGAGTTGTTCGCGATGTCTTGGTTGTGAGACGACCCGTCGGCGAAGGTATCGTCCACCAGCGTGGTGGCGGCGGGCAGGGCGGTGGCGAAGGCGGCGAGGGCGAGGACGGCCGCGAGGGTTTTACGGAGGAGGGACATGGAGCGTTGGGTTAAAGCGGAGCGAGTCGACTCGGCCGGTAACGACGGCGAGAGGCGGATCTGGACTGGGGGTTGCCGCTGGGAGACTCGACGCGGAGCAGCCGGAGCGGGGGAAGGGGAGGGAGGCCGGAAATTATAGGGGGAAGCGGACGTGCTGTCTTGTCGTCAGTTTTAATGACAAGTGCCCACCGACCGGGGCGGGGCGATGGCGATGAGGGCGCGCGGAGGAAAGGGCGTTGCCACCCGGTGTGCGGCGGGCTGAATGCGGGTTGCCCCGCTGTGTGTTCCCGCTTCCTGAACCCCGTCTCTTTTTTGGCGTCAGCGTTGACGCTCATGCTTTTGGCGTGCGCGGTCGCGCGCGGCGTGCCTGCCGAATATATGCTTCGCGAGTGGCACGAAGCCGACGGGCTGCCAGCGGAGGATCTCGGCAGCGTGGTGTTGGATGACGCAGGCTATCTCTGGGCGGGGAGTTCGAGCGGGCTGGCGCGTTTTGACGGCACGGCTTTTGAAGTGGGGAAACTGCCGCCGGCGGTTCACGCGCGCGGGATGGTGTATGGCAAAGATGAGGATGGGCGCGGCCGACTGGTGGCGGTGCCGGCGGACTCGGTGCGATCGGCGAGGGATGCGGAGGGGAACGGCTTTTATGTGTGGGAGAACGGGGGCTTCCGCTTTGTGGCGGAACCGCTGCTGGACGGGAAAAATGTGCGGACGGCGTTTCGCGAGGCCGATGGATCGCTCTGGCTGGGTTGCGAGGACGGGACGTTGCTGCGGCGGCGCGGGCGGGAGAGCACAGTGTTCGCACTGCCATCGCGCACGGGCGGCAAGCGGCCGGCGTTCGCCACCGATGCGGACCGGGTGCTGTGGGTGGCGATGGGCGGGTATGTGGCGCGTTTTGACGGGACGGCGTGGCAGCCGGTGGCGCTGCCGTCGCGGGAAAACGAAATCCAACTGGGCTCCAGCGCGCGGGGCGGGGTCTGGCTGTTCACGCGCACCGAGGTCAAGCGCTGGGAGGGCGCGAACGGCGCAGAGGGCGGGGCGTTTGTATCGGTCACTAAACTACCGGAGCTGCTCGGGGCGCATTTCATCCAGTCGTCGCTGGAGGATCGTCTCGGAACCCTGTGGATCGGCACGCGTTCGCAGGGGCTCTTTCGCCTGCAGGGGGACGGCTTCGTGCGGGTGCCGACGTCGAACGACGAAGTCACGGCGTTGTGCGAAGACCGGAGGGGCAATCTCTGGGTGGCGACGAACGGTGGCGGGTTGAACCGGCTGCGGTTGAAGGCACACCGGCTGTACGATCAGGCGAGCGGGTTGGTGGACAATTTTAGCTACACCGTGGCCGAGGGTGCGGATGGCGAGGTATGGCTGGGCAATCGCGATGGCGGGGTGGCGCGCATCCTGGCCGGAAAGGTGGATTCGATCTCGCGGCGTGCCGGCTGGCGTCCTTTCAGCGCGATGTCGGTGTATCCGAAAATCGGTGGTGGCTGGTGGATCACGACGGGCATCGGCGTTTTCGAGACGGACGCTGGGCGTCCGGAGGCATTGAGGCGTCCGCCGGGGCTGGCGAACACGAAGCTGGTGCGGGTGACGCATGTGGCGCGTAACGGCGATTTGTGGCTGGCGATCGATCCCGATCGCGTGGGGTTGTGGCGCGACGGGAGTCTTTCTCTCTTCGGGCCGCAGGAGGGCTTCGAGGGAAGGGAGATCCGGGCCATCGCGGAGGACGCCGCCGGCGACATCTGGGTGGCGGCGAGCGAGGGGAAACTCTTTCGCGGAAGGGCCGGGCGTTTCGAGCTGGTGCCGCTGGTAGATGCGGCGGCGCGCTACGGGGCGTTGCAGTCGTTGTACTTCGAGGATGACGGCACGCTGCTGGTGGGGACGACCCGCGCCGGGCTCCTGATTTTTCCCGCAGGAGAAATGGCGGCGCCCAAACAGTTGAACACGAAGCAAGGGCTGCCGAATAACAACCTCTCGGGCGTGCTGCGGGACGATAGCGGAAGGTACTGGTTTGCCTCACGCGAGGGTATTTTCTGGATACATCGGAGCCAGCTGGAGGCTTTCGCCGCTGGGAAGGCGGACCAGGTGCATGCGGTGCCGCTGGGCCGGGACGATGGCGTGCCGGATCTTTCGTGTCTGGGGTTGTTCCAGCCTTCGGTATGGAAGGCGCGTGACGGCACGCTTTGGTTTGCGACGCGTCGCGGAGTGTTGAATACCGATCCCTCGCTGGTGCCGGAGGGGGACGATCTGGCGCCGGTGACGGTGGCGGAGGTGCGTCTGGACGGGCGGAGGCTCGCCACCGCCAGTCAGCTAACGGTAGGGGCTGGCGTGCGGAAGATGGAGGTGCGGTTTTCGGTGCTGAATCTGACCGCGCCGGACCGCACGTTCGTGCGCTACCGGCTCGAAGGGTTCGATGACGATTGGGTAAGCGCGAAGGATCGCGTGGCAGTTTACCCGCGTCTGCCGCCGGGGCGGTATGTGTTGCACGCAGCGGCGAGCGACGGCACCGGCGTTTGGGAGGAACAGACAGCGTTGCTGACGTTCCGCGTGGTGCCGGCGTGGTGGCAGAGCGGATGGGCGCGTGCGTTATACGTCCTCGCCGGGTTCGCGGCGGTGACGATTTCCGTGCGGGTATGGCTGCTCCGGCGTTGGAGAAGACGCGTCAAACAGCTTGAGCAGGAGCAGGCCGTGGAGCGGGAACGCACGCGGATCGCGCAGGACATCCACGACGACATCGGCGCCAGTCTCACGCGGATAAGCCTGCTCAGCCAGAGTGCCCAGCACGGACGGCCACCGGAGCCGCGGGTGCTTGAGGAAATCTACGAGACCACGCACACAATCACGCGCTCGATGGACGAGATCGTGTGGGCGATCAATCCGAAGTTCGACGATCTGGAGAGCCTCGTGTACTACCTGACCACCTACGCGCAAAAGTTCCTGACGGTCGCGAAGGTGCGGTTCCGGCTGGAGGCGCCGGCGGCGTTGCCGGCGGTTCCGGTGACGAGCCAGGCGAGGCATCACGTTTTTCTCTGCTGCAAAGAGGCGCTGAACAATGTCGTGAAGCATGCGGTGGGCGCCGACGAAGTGACCCTCACGGTTTCCGTGGAGGCTGGTACGGTGCAAATCGAGATCGCGGACAATGGTGGCCGGCTGGAGCCGGTGGGTGAGGCAAAGTCCAGGGGCGCGTCGTCGCGCGTGCTATCCGGTCACGGCGTCGGAAATATGACCCAACGTATGCGCGAACTAGGCGGCACTTGCAGTGTCGAGGTGCGGTCAACCACAGGTACCGTGATCCGTTTTTCGATTCCCCTGGCGGTGCCCGCCCCGCAGAAAATCCGTTCCGAACCCGCTGTCGTGTAGATGAAAACCCGCGTTTCAATTGTTGAAGACGATCCATTCACCCGCGATGCGCTGGCGGGGATCATCGCCAGCGCGCCCGAGCTGGAGCTGGCGAGCCAGAGCGACCGGAGCGAGGCGGCGATCCAGACGCTGCCCGGGGTGGCGCCCGATGTGGTTCTGATGGATATCAATCTGCCGGATCGGACCGGCGTGGAGACGGTGAGGCAGTTGAAGCCGCTGATGCCGGGCACGCAGTTTCTCATGCTGACGGTGTATGAGGATTCCGAACACATTTTCGCGGCGCTGGCGGCGGGCGCGACGGGTTACCTGCTCAAAGGTACCCGGCGCGAGGAACTGCTGGATGCGATCGCGCAAGTGGTGGCGGGTGGTTCGCCGATGAGCAGCGGGATCGCGCGCAAGGTGGTGCAGTCGTTTTCGCAGCCGGTCCGCAGTACACCGGCGAAGAGCGAGATGGAGGGCTTGTCGCCGCGGGAGCAGTCGGTGCTGGCGCTGCTGGCGAAGGGATTTTTGTACAAGGAAATTGCCGAGTCTCTGGGCGTGAGCGGACCGACGGTGAGCACGTATGTGCGGCGTATTTACGAGAAGCTGCAGGTGCACTCGCGCTCGCAGGCGATCACGAAATATCTGCGGAAAACGTGAGGAGCGGAAGTCGCTTGGCGCGGGCCAAGACGGCACGGGCACAGAGGGTGTGACGATCGCGCGGACGTCAGCGCAGCAGAAGACGGCGGACGCCTTCGATGGGCGTCGCGGGGACCGTTTCGAGCGGGAGGATTGTGCGGGAGCGGAAGAGCGTTCGCACGACGGGATGCGTGAGAATCGGGCCGCTCAAGCCGGCGGGGAGGTGGGAAAGACCGGTGACGGGAAAGAGTTTGGCGGCGATGCGCTCGGCGAGAGCGAGCAACGGGAGGCAGGCGTCGCGGATGACCTTGGCGGCGTATTCGTCACCGTGTTCGGCGAGGTCGAGGACGGCGGGGGCGAGCGCGGCGATCTGGCGGTTGGGCTCGGCGTGTTGATAAAACCAGCGCGTGATCGCACGGGCGTCGGCGGGCTGGCCGCTATGCGAGCGGACGAGTTGCGCGAGGCTGGTGCCGGGGGCCCAGCCTTGGAGTTCAAGGAGGGCGCGGGCGATGGCGAGGCGGCCGATCTCATGGCCGGAGCCTTCGTCGCCGAAGCGCCAGCCGAGTCCGCCGGCGTAGTGGGTTTTTCCGGACGGATCGCGGGCGGCGACGAAGGAGCCGGTGCCGCCGTGGAGGACGAGGCCGGGGCGGCCGCTGGTGGCAAGTTCGAGGACGGGGAGGGAGTCGTCGACGGCGGTGACAGTGCCGAAGGTCTTCTCGGCGGTGAGCGTGGTAGCGGTTTCCTGCCAAAATTCGGGGGCGCCGGCCATGCATAGGAGCGTGGAAGAAATGACCAATGGACAATGACCAGTGACCAATGATCGGAGTGCCTCGGTGAGAATTTCGCGGGCGCGGGCAGGCCCGGCTATGTTGGGATTGCAGCCGGGAGCGAGGTGACGCGCGACGATCACGCCGTGCACATCGACCAGAATGAGCTCGGTCTTGGTGCCGCCGCCGTCGACGCCGATGCGATACGTGAGAGATGACGAATCAGAATGTGTCACTCAGGATGCAGCTATAACTATCGTTACCCCGCACGAAACAAGAAACATCCCCGTGAGAAGATACTCGGCTTGTTTCTCCGAATAGTTCACGGCCCACCGCCGTCTCCAGTATGAAGAATTAACGCGTGCGATGTGACTTCGAAAAAAGAAGCCGAACCCTGTTATTAGCAGGAGGGAGATAGCATCCAGAAGGTCCACAGGCGCGCAATTTACCCGATGAGTTTGCTGAGGCGGGTGCGGTATGTTTGAGAGAGTTCGATGTTGGCTTCCATGCCGCCGGGGAGGTTTTGACTGCGAACGAGCGGGAGCGGGTGGCCGTTGTCGCGGAGCCATTCGAGGACGCCGAGCATGAGCAGATTGAGGAGCGTGCAGCCGA
>CAMLSH010000018.1 GCA_946482625.1 uncultured Opitutaceae bacterium | reverse complement strand
GGAGGCCCGACCCCCTCGCCGCCCAAAAGCGCCCCAAGCGCAACACCCCCACCCGCGACTCGGGCGTCGCGCCTCCATCAAATAAACCAAACAAACGCTCCTCCCCCCGAAAACGAAGAAGCCGCGCCTCGGATGGCGCGGCTTCCCAACACTCGGGTCGCCTTTTTTTCTAACCTTCTGACCGTATCTGTGCTTCTGACCTTTCCATCTAACCACTCAGCGGAGCTGCGTATGTCCTCCATCGGACTTTGCTTCGTACGCATGCACGGAACGGGCGGAATCTCCCCAACTCGGGAGGTTATCGCGGCGCCAATAATGCGCCTCGGTTATTTCCGACCGCATCGCCGGATCGCTTGCTCGCAACATGGCTACATTGAGCCCCGCGTAAGCGATGTCTTCCGGCCTCAGGTGCAGCTCATCCGCCAAGCGGGCGACGGGAGCGAATTCTTCGTCTTCCAGATGAATCTTGATCACGGGCATAAAAACTCCGGGTTCGGGGTTAAATTCTTCCTGCGAAAAACTAGCCCCTTTGCGGCCCTCCGCAAACGCCCCCAGCAGTTTTCCCCGCGTTAAAACCCCGCCTCCGCTTCGAACGGCTCCCGCGTTCGCACGCCCCGCTACTCCAGCGGCTTAACCGGCAAACGTCGTAAGCAATTCCGCGTAGATCTTCGCGCTGCGCACCAGCTCCTTCACCGACGCCCGCTCGTCCACCGCGTGACACCCCTCGCCGCCCGGGCCGTAGCCCAGCGTCGGAATCTTCAGGTGGTGGGAAAAAAAGTGCATGTCGTTGAACCCCGTGGACACGCTGAACACCGCGCGCTGTCTCCGCACCTTCGTCACCGTCGCCGCCATCGCCGCGAAAAACGGATGATCCGGCGCGTGATAACACGGATGATTGTCCGAAACCTTCGCGACCGTGATCCGGCAATCCGGAATCCGCCGCGCCGCCGCCGCGAGGAACGCCCGCAATTCGCGTTCGGCCGACGCCACTGTCTCCACCGCGACAACCCGCCGGTCGATCGAGAAACTCGCCTGCGCCGGCACCGTATTGATCTTCCCGCCCGGCCCTTGGGAAAAAACGCCGCCCACATTCAACGTCGGCCGCATGATCTTTCCCTCCGGCGTCTCAAAAGTCCGCGCCGCCAGTTCGTCCTTGTGCGTATCCAGTTCCCGGACTAGCGCCGCCATCTGCTCGAACGCGTTCACCCCTTTTTGCGGCTGCGAGCCATGCGCCGCCCGCCCGTGTACCGTCACTTCCAGCCAGACGACACCGTTGTGCCCGCAACACACACGATTCCCTTCGCCGCCTTCCAGCACCACGGCGTAGTCCGGCGCGATCGGTGCGTTCTCCACCACCCATCCCGCGCCCAGCACCGAGTCCGTCTCTTCGTCCGCCGTGAACGACACTTCGATGTTCATCAACGGCTCCACGGCCGCCGCTCGCAACGAGCGCAGCGCCAGCAGCAAGCTCGCGATCGAGCCCTTCATGTCTGCCGTGCCCCGCCCGTGGACCCAGCCACCCGCCACCGCGCCGGAAAACGGCCCGCCCTGTGCCCAGTTTCCCGATACCGGTACCACATCGTAGTGCGCGTTAAAGTGAATCGTTTTCTTCGCCCCGCGCGCCTTGCGAAACCCGAGCACATTCCAGCGAGGGAACCCATGCTGCGCGGCCGGCAACGACTTCCGCAGCAGCGCACGCGGAACGGCGACCCGGCGCGCCTTCAGTCCAGCGTCCGCGAGCTCCTTCGCCAGTCGCGCAGTGATCGCATCGTAGTTTTCACCGGGAGGATTCACCGTCGGCGTGCGCACCAGATCGCGCAGCAGGTCCGTCAAGTCGTCTGCATGGGCGTCGAGGTAGGCGGCTGGAGTCATGACCGCGCAGAATCGCGGAAACACAGAAGAACGGAAGCGCGGAAAACCAAAAGCCTCCGTACTCCCACCATCGCCAGACGCAGGGTGACCTTCATCCCCCAAACCACCTCACCGCGCCCATTCTCTCGGAAAAAATCCTCATCTCTCCGCGCTTCCGCTCCTCCGCGTTTCCGCGATTAACTCCGCCCGTCCGATCCATCCTCGCGCCGTTCAACGATTCCCATGTCCGTCCTCAGTCCTTCAGCCTCCGCCATCATCGCCCAACTCGGCCTCCAGCCGCTTCCACGCGAAGGAGGCTGGTTCGCGCGCACCTGGACCAGTCGCGAAACGCTTCCCAACGGCGCCCGCCCCGCCGGCACTGCGATTTATTTCCTGCTCACGCCGGAAGATTTTTCCGCACTCCACCGACTCGACGCCGACGAGCTTTGGTATTTCCACGGCGGCGACATCGTCGAACACGTCCAGCTGCCTCCAAACCCGGACCAGCCCGCCGTCGTCACTCGACTCGGCGCAAACATCGCCGCCGGCGAAACGCCCCAACTCTGCGTCCCTGCGGGCCACTGGCAGGGCGCTCGCCTCGCGTCAGGAGCACACCACGGGTGGGCACTCATGAGCTGCGCGATGAGCCCCGGCTGGGACGAAACTGGTTTCGAACTCGGCTCACGCAACGCCCTCGTCGCACGTTATCCCGGCAGTTCGCGTCTAATTTCTCATCTCACCCGCACTTTCTGAAGACCGTCGGGTCTGGTCATTTTCCGACCGCGCGCTCCATGAAAAGATTCGTCGGTGTGTAGTGGATTCCCTGCTTAAGGACCTTTGCATGAGTTACCGGTTGGAAACGCTCTCCCGCACACGTTAAATTTTTTCAACAACCATGGGCCTCGCAGACTTACGCAAAGACTACTCGCTCGCCGGACTCCTCGAAAAGGATCTGGCCCGCGATCCTTTCCGTCAGTTCGACCAATGGTTCCAAGAGGCCGGCGCCGCAAAAATTCCCGAGCCCAACGCCATGGTCTGCTCGCTCGCCACAGCCGACGGTCATCCTTCCTCCCGCATCGTGCTGCTCAAAGGGGTCGATGGCCGCGGCTTTGTATTTTATTCCAACTACGACAGCCGCAAGGGCCGCGAACTCGCCGCCAATCCCCGCGCCTCCCTGCTGTTCCCCTGGATCGCGCTGGAGCGCCAGGTGATCGTCGAGGGCACCGTCACCCGCGTCTCCCGCGAGGAGTCCGCCGCCTACTTCCACTCCCGCCCCCTCGCCAGCCAGCTCAGCGCTTGGGCTTCTCTGCAAAGCGCCATCATCCCCAACCGCGCTGCCCTCGAAGACGCCTACAAGGCCGTCGAAAAAAAACACGTCGGCGAAGAAGTCCCGCTCCCGCCCAACTGGGGCGGTTACCGTGTCTCTCCCGAAACGGTGGAGTTCTGGCAAGGCCGCCGCAGCCGCCTCCACGACCGCCTCCGCTATCGCCGCGACAAAACCGGCGACTGGCTGATCGAGCGCCTCGCTCCCTGAACCGCACGACCCGCCCCACTCGTCCCACAGCCACGTTCTCGTGAGGTATCTTCAATCCACTCCCCCTTTTCACGCGCTTCCCGACGCGCGCGACACCCGCGACAAACCCCCGGCCGCCCCGCTCCTCGCAGCTGCCGTTCACGCGCAAAGCGAAGGCGTGCTCATCCTGGAGAAACGGTGGACGCGCAAAGGCCTCAAAATCATTTTCGCCAACGAAAGTTTTTGTGCGATGACCGGCCACACCGTCTCCGGACTACGCGCGCTCGGCTTCGCCTCCTTGCACGTCGAGGAAGACACGTTGCCCCGCCTGAAGGAATGGGTCGCAAATCTTCAGAGCGGCACCGTCTTCAGCGGCGAAGGCAGCCTGCTCCGCAAAGACGGCAGCCCGCTCTTCGCCGCGTGGAACTACTGCCCCGTCTCCGACGAACGCGGCCACGTCACCCACATCGTCGCCACCTTCCGCGACCTCACCGAGAAACGCCGCTTGCAAGAAGCCCTCGTGCACTCGCAACGCCTCGACGCCGTCGGCCGGCTCGCGGGCGGCGTGGCGCACGATTTCAACAACCTCCTCTCCGTCATCAACGGCTACTGCGAAATCCTCGCGACCAAAACGATCGTCCGCAAACAAGCCTCGCGTGAGCTCGAGGAGATCCACCTCGCCAGCCAGAAAGCCGCCACCCTCGTCCGCCAGCTCCTCGCCTTCAGCCGCCGCCAGGCGATGAACCCGAAAGTCATCAGCCTCAACCAACTCGTCCGCGACAACGCCGAGATCCTCTCCCGTCTCCTCAAGCCCGCCAAGTCCCTCGCGCTCTCCCTCGATTCCGAATCGCTCAACGTTCGCGTCGACCCCGCCCAGCTTCAGCAGGTCCTGCTCAATCTCACGATCAACGCTCGCGACGCCCTCGCTGACGGTGGCCAGGCCACGCTGTCCACCTCCCTCCGCGAGATCACCGCGGAAAACGAGTCCGAGTCCACCGAGCCCGACCCTATCCCCACCGGCCGCTACGCCGTTCTCTCCGTTCACGACAACGGCATCGGCATGGACGAACAAACCCAGTCCCACCTTTTCGAACCGTTCTTCACGACCAAGGAACCCGGCCAGGGCACCGGCCTCGGCCTGGCCCTTGTCTACGGCGTCGTCCAACAAAGCGGCGGACACATCCGCGTTCACAGCGCCCCGCGGGCCGGCTCCACATTCGACATTTATCTCCCTGAAGTGCGCGAGGCCATCCAGCCGGTTCACTCGCCGATCCCCACGCTCACGTCCGTGCGCGGCCGCGAGACCGTCCTCATCGTCGAAGAAGACGACGTGATCCGCAAAATGGTGGCCAGCATCCTCACCGCCGACGGCTACACCGTGCTCTCCGAACGCACTGCCGACGAAGGCCTCGACATCGCCCGCCGCCTCGGCCGCCCGATAGATCTGCTTATCACCCAGATCGGCGGATCCACCGGCAGCGAAGGCGAAAAACTCGTCCGCGACCTGCACTCTGAACACCCGCGCGTCCGCGTCCTCGCGACCTGTAACCCCGACTGCGCCCCGATCACCTTTCTCCCCGCTAGCGCCGTCGCCTGCGTGACCAAGCCTTTCGCGCTCAGCGCCCTAATCAAAGCCGTCCGCGCCCTGCTGGACGCTAAGCAGTAAACGGCTCGCGCACCGCGCCACCCGGCCCGTCGCCAGACAGCCAATACGCCGCGCCGCCCGGTCGCGGGACCGGGTCCGGCGGACTTGCCTCAACCGGCCACAAACGACAACGCTCGCGCCCCGCATGAGCCACGCCGCCGCCAGCAGTTGCACGCTCGCCATCAAAGCGATTCCCAACGCTCCACGCACCGCCATCGCGGGCTGGCTCGGTGACGCCCTCAAAGTCAAAGTCCACGCCCCCGCCCTCGAAGGCCGCGCCAACGAAGAACTCTGTCTCTTCCTCGCCGAAAAACTCGGCCTGCCCAAACGCGCCGTGACACTTCTCCAAGGCGAAAAATCCCGCCAGAAAGTCGTCCGCATAGACGGCCTCACCGCAGACGAAACGAAACAACGGCTCGCTTAATCCAGCCGCGTCAGCCGCGCGAATCGCCAGCCCAAAAACACCGCCGCAAACGCCAGCCCAGCCGCCAGCGCGATCCACACGCCCATCGGCCCGATCCCGCGCACACCCAGAAAATAACCACCCGGCAACGCCAACATCCAGTAAGCGAAAAACGTAATCGCTGTCGGCACCTTCACATCCGTCAGCCCGCGCAACGCCCCCGCCGCGACGACTTGGGCACCGTCGAAAAGCTGAAACAACGCCGCCACGATCAACAACCGCGCCGCCAACGCCGTCACCGCCGTATCCGTGGAAAACAGACGCGCGATCGGCCCGCCCGCAAAACCGAACGCCGCGCCGAAAATCAGCACGAACACGCATGACATCGCCAGCGCGCCAAATCCGATCGGTCGCAGCGCCTCCCGCCGCCTCTCGCCGATCGCACGACTCACCCGCATGCTCGCCGCCGTCGAAAGACCGAGCGGAAACATAAACGCAAAGGCCGCGCAGCTCAGCGCCACCTGATGCGCCGCCAGCGCGGTCGCGCCGATCCACCCCATCATCAACGCCGCCGCGCCAAACGCGCCCGACTCGAACAACAAAGCCCCGCCCGCCGGCAACCCCATCCGCCAAAGTGCGCCAAACCGTTTCCCCTCCCAGCCCCCGTCAGTGTCCGCCGCCCGCACCGCCGCAAACTCGCGCGCGCGCCGCATCCAAAGAGCAATGACAACGACGGCGACCGTTCGCGCAATCAACGTCGCCACCCCCGAGCCGGTGAGGCCCAGCGCCGGCGCCCCCAGATGTCCCCAAATAAACATCCAGTTGAGCAACGCATTCAGCACCACATCCGCCAGCATGATGACCATCGGCACCCACGGATGTCCGAGCGACTCAGCGTATTGACGCTGCACCTGAAAAAACAACGTCGGCACCAACGAAGCCGCGATCAGCAGATAAAACGGAGTCATGATCGCGACGACTTCCGGCGGTTGCCCGAAACGATGCAGCTGCGTCACCAGCGCAGCCATGAGCGCCAGCCCAACCAGACTCACGCCCAACGCCTGCACCCGACCGTGACGCAGCCACGCCGCACACCCGCTGAGATCGCCCGCCCCAAACTCCCGCGCCGTAAACACGCCGACCGGGATCAATAGCCCGATACCCACAATAAAAAAGACGCCGAAAACACTGTGCGTGAACGCCGCCGCCGCGAGTTGCACCGTGCCCACGCGGCCGATGAGTGCGCTGTCCGTGATGCCGATCGCCATCTGGCCGACCTGGCCGACGATGATCGGAAACGCCAACGCCAGCGTTCGCCGGGCTTCCTGAAAATAAAGGGAGTTCAACAAGCGCTCTATAATAGAGAGGCCCGCTCCCAAAAGAAACGTTCTGTATTACTTGGGCCAGCACCGCGCCTCATGGTCACCGCCAACCATCTCCCTGATCCGCCGGAACTTTGAGCAGTGATTTGGAGCGGCTGGACAGAATCGAACTGACGATACCTCTTTGGAAGAGAGGAGTTTTACCACTAAACTACAGCCGCATTAAGCTACTGACAGAGGAGCTTCGCCCGCGGGCACAGCCGGTCAAGCCTTCGCTTTTCAGCGTATCGACAATTCACCGTCACACAAAGAGTTCGCGCGCAAGGCGGATGACCAAGCACTTCACTCAATCGCGCCTCCAAACAGGGCGCCCCCGGCCTGTTTTCCGCGTCGTTTCGGACCCAGCTGCCACGATTTCACCTCGGCGCCGACTTGCGCAAGACGGTGGGCTGCAACCAGTCGGCGAATTCAGAATCGCGTTTTTTTAACAAGCTAAAGCAGGGAATGAAGTTGCGACACTTTTGTGCCGACGTTTCTTGGACACCACCATGGCTTTCATCTCCTCGGCCCCCGCGTCCAAGGGCAATCTCCGCCCCAGCCAGCAATCCAGCCGCCCCAACGTTCGGGTCGCGCAGAATCTGGCCAAACAGAAGTCCCTCGAAAAAAAATCGCAGAACTACAAGCTGCCGCTGGGCGAACTCGCCATCTTCACCCAACAGCTCGCATCGCTGCTCACCGCTGGCCTCCCGCTGGTGCAATGTCTCGAAGCGCTCCAAGAGCAGACCGAGGATCCGGTATTCCGCATCATCATCCGCGAAGTCCGCATGGAGATTTCCTCGGGTAATTCGTTTTCGTCCGCGGTCAAAAAATTTCCCCGCGCGTTCAACTCGCTGTTCACCTCCATGATCGAGGCCGGTGAAGCCTCGGGCGCTCTCGCCGAAATTCTCGGCAAAGTCGCCGCCTACTTCGAAGCCAGCGTGAAACTAAACAAGAAGGTGAAGTCCGCCATGACCTACCCGATCGCGGTCATCGGTCTCGCTGCCGTGCTTGTTAACGTGCTGCTCATCTTCGTCATCCCGGTCTTCGCGAAGATGTTCGCCGACTTCGGCAAAGCCCTCCCCGCGCCCACACAGCTGCTCATCGACTTCAGTAATTTCCTTCGCGGCTGGGGCGGACTCGTTACGCTCATCGTGATCATTGCCATCATTTTCGTCGTCAAAAAATACATCGCCACGCCTGTCGGCCGCTCGCAGAAGGACCACCTCTTGGTGAAGGCGCCGATCTTTGGAAACCTCATCCATAAGATCGCCCTCTCCCGCTTCTGCCGCACGTACGCCACGCTGATCCGTTCTGGTGTACCCATTCTCCGCACGCTCGAAATCGTCTCCGCCGCCAGCGGCAAGGTCCAGATTGAGGACGCCTGTTCCGACATCGCCAAATACGTGAGCCAGGGCGGTCAGGTCTCCGAGGTCGTCGCCGCCAACAGCTTTTTCCCGCCGATGATGAAACACATGATCAAGGCCGGTGAAGCCACGGGTAACGTGGACGGCATGATGGGCAAGATCGCGGACTTCTACGATACCGAGGTCGAAGCCACCACGGCTGCGCTGACTTCATTGATCGAGCCCTTGCTGATCGTCTTCCTCGGCGTGGTCGTCGGCGGCATCGTCATGGCGATGTTCCTCCCGATCTTCAACCTCGCCGGCGTCGCAGGCGGCCTCTAATCGCAAAACGGGACTCGCGCCCGTTCACATTTTCCTCTCAGTTCGCGGCAGACTTCGCTCATGCCTTCCGTTCTCATCGTCGACGACCTGCTCTCTATCCATGAGATGCTGGATGCCGTTATTCAGCCCACCGGTTTCGCCACTGCCTTTGCCACCGATGGCGAGAAAGCGCTGGTTCGCTACAAAGCCGAAAAGCAGGACATCGTCCTCGCCGACATCGACATGAAGCCGATGGACGGGATCACGCTTCTCAAGCAGCTCAAGCTCTTCGATCCCAACGCCGTCGTCATCATCATGACGGCCTACGCCAGCACCGAGAGTGCGATCCAGGCGCTGAAGTTCGGCGCGTTCGACTACCTCCAGAAGCCGTTTCGCGTCGACGAACTCATCTCCACGCTCCGCCGCGGACTGGAGTACAAACAGTTCTCCCTCGCCGATAAAAACACCAACAGCCCCTTCCCATCGGCCAAAGGCGCCGACATCGAAGGCCGGTTGATCGGCTCCAGCGCCAAGTTCAAAAAATTTCTCCAGCAGATCAAAAAGCTCTCCACCGTCCGCAGCCCTGTGCTGCTCCAAGGTGAAGTCGGCTCCGGCAAAAGCACTGTCGCCGAGATACTGCACGGCGCCAACCCATCGCCCGACGGCCAGCTCGTTCGCATCGATTGCTCGCTGAGCGATGAAGCGAATTTCCGCGAAGGTCTCCTCGGCGAAAGCGGCACCGGCGGTTCTTGGGTGAAACAAGCCAAGGGCGGCACCCTCTTTCTCCACCACATCCAGTGCCTTCCGCTCCCTATCCAGAAGGAACTGGTCAGCGTACTGCGCGCCACCTCCGCCGGTTTTCGCCTCGTATGCACCACGAGTGAGGATCTCGAAAAACTCACAGACGAAGGCACATTCCACGACGAGCTTTTCTACCGCGTTGCGTCCCTCCCGGTCGTGATTCCGCCGCTGCGCGACCGCACGGACGATATTCCCGCGCTGGTGAAACACTTCGCGAGCAAGACAACGAATCCCAATTTCGACGCCAGCCAAGTCGAGTTCACCGACGACGCCATCGAAGTCCTCCAAGCTTATCACTGGCCAGGCAACCTCACGGAGCTGAACCAAGTCGTCTCGAAACTCGCGTCCACCGCCGAGTCCCGCGTCATCACGTCGCAGGAGCTTCCCATGCGCCTAAAGGAAGTTAAGGACTGGCCCAAGCTCGAGGACTTCCTCGCGGGCCAGCAAAAGCAGTACACCGACATCGTGCTGCGCGCTTGCAACGACGACAAAGCCAAGGCAGCCAAAGTCCTCGGCATCCCCGTCGCGCAGCTGAAGTAAGCCGGAGCGCGCTTACTCCCCTGTTGGAGGCGCGACGCCCTCGTCGCGCAAGCACCGCCCTCGCTTCTCGCCGCCCCCGCGCCAAAACGCGTGCGCGAGTCGCCGATGAGTGACACTGCTCGTTCGCAGGCGGCGCAGAAATTTCTCCACACGCCCGCCGCGGACCTGTTTCCCGCTTGCCCCGCCCGGAGGCGCGTTCAACCCTCGCCGAAATCTACGTCCATGCCCAAACGCACTGACCTCAAGTCCATCCTCATCATCGGCGCCGGCCCCATCGTCATCGGCCAGGCTTGCGAGTTCGATTACTCCGGCACCCAAGCGTGCAAAGCTCTGAAGGAAGAAGGTTACCGCGTGATCTTGGTTAACTCCAATCCGGCCACCATCATGACCGACCCGGAGTTCGCCGACGTAACCTACATCGAGCCGCTCACGGTCGAGATGGTGGAAAAAATTATCGAGGCCGAACGCCCCTCCGCCCTCCTGCCCACCCTCGGCGGCCAGACCGCGCTCAATCTGTCGATGGAGCTCCATAAAGCGGGCATCCTCGCGAAGTACGGCGTCGAGATGATCGGCGCCAAACCCGAGGCCATCCACAAGGGCGAAGACCGCGAAACCTTTAAGCAGCTCATGCTGAAGATCGGCCTCGATGTCGCACGCTCCTCCACTGTGAAATCGATGGAAGAAGCCCGCGCCGCAGCCGAAAAACTCGGCTCCTACCCGCTCATCATCCGTCCATCCTTCACCCTTGGCGGCCAAGGCGGCGGTATCGCCTACAACAAGGAAGAGTTCGAGCGCATCACCGCCAACGGCATCGACATCTCCCCCGTCCACGAAGTCCTCGTCGAAGAATGTCTCCTCGGCTGGAAGGAATACGAGATGGAGGTCATGCGCGACCACAAGGACCAGTGCGTCGTCATCTGCTCCATCGAAAACTTCGATCCGATGGGCGTCCACACCGGTGACTCCATCACCGTCGCCCCAGCGATGACGCTGACCGATAAAGAGTATCAGGTTATGCGCGACGCCTCCTTCGCGGTCATCCGCGAAGTCGGCGTCGAGACCGGCGGCTCCAACATCCAGTTCTCCGTCGATCCCGTCAGTGGCCGCATGGTCGTCATCGAGATGAACCCGCGCGTCTCCCGGAGCTCCGCGCTCGCCTCGAAAGCCACCGGGTTTCCCATCGCGAAAATCGCCGCCAAGCTCGCCGTCGGTTACACGCTCGACGAACTCCGCAACGACATCACCCGCCTCACGCCGGCGAGCTTCGAGCCCACCATCGATTACGTGGTGACCAAGATCCCACGCTTCACCTTCGAAAAATTCCCCGACGCCGATCCGACGCTCACGTCGGCCATGAAATCCGTCGGCGAAGCGATGGCCATCGGCCGCACCTTCAAAGAATCGTTCCAAAAATGTCTCCGCTCCCTGGAGACAGGCGCCCGCGGTTTCGGCGGCGGTGGCGGCAAGTGGGGCGGCGACGAGCTCCCCGACGACAAGCTCATCAAACAGAAACTCGGCACGCCCAACGCCGAACGCGTCTACTACATCCGCTACGCCTTTCTCGCCGGTTACACCGTCGAACAGATTTTCAACATCACGAAGATCGACCCGTGGTTCCTCACCCAGCTCGAGGAAATCATCGCGATGGAAAAGGACCTTAAGAAACGTTCGTTGAAAGGCATCGACGCCCTCACCATCCGTCGCGCGAAACAGTACGGCTTCTCCGACGTCCAGCTCGCTCATTTCCTCAAAAGCGACCTCACCAGTGTCCGCGCCGAACGCAAAAAACTCGGCGTCAACACGACCTACCGTCTGGTCGACACCTGCGCCGCCGAATTCGAGGCATTCACGCCGTACTACTATTCCAGCTACGGCGACGAAAACGAAATCCTCCCGCCGTCCGGCAAGAAGAAGATCATGATCCTCGGCGGCGGCCCCAACCGCATCGGTCAGGGCATCGAGTTCGACTACTGCTGCGTCCACGCCTCCTTCGCCCTACGTGAAACCGGCTTCGAGACCGTCATGGTAAACTCGAACCCCGAGACCGTCTCGACCGATTACGACACGAGCGACCGCCTGTATTTCGAACCGCTCACGCTCGAAGACGTGTTGGAAGTTTACCAACAAGAAGGCTGCGACGGCGCCATCGTCCAGTTCGGCGGACAAACCCCGCTCAACCTCGCCACCGCGCTCAAGGCCAACGGCGTAAACGTCATCGGCACCAGTCCCGAAAGCATCGAGGCCGCCGAAGATCGTAAGCTCTTCTCCGCGATCCTCGCCAAGACCGGCCTGATGTCGCCCGCCCACCGCACCGCCCTCACCGAGGCCGATGCGCTCGCCGCCGCCCGGGAGCTGGGCTTCCCCGTTCTCCTCCGTCCGTCCTTCGTCCTCGGCGGCCGCGGCATGTTTATCGTCTACAGCGAGGAAGAATTCCGCAACGTCGTCCGTCAGGCCTTCGACGTCATGCCGGACAAGCCCGTCCTCATCGACAAGTTCCTCGAAGACGCCATCGAGCTCGACGTCGACTGTATCAGCGATGGTGAGACGACCGTCATTGGTGGCATGCTCGAGCACATCGAGTTCGCCGGCGTCCACTCCGGCGATGCCTCCATGGTAATGCCTCCGCACACGCTCGGCAAAGCAATGCTCAACACCGTTCGCGAAGCCACCAAGTCGCTTGCGAAAGAGCTCAAGGTCATCGGCCTCATGAACGTCCAGTTCGCCATCAAGGACAACCAGCTCTACGTCCTCGAAGTGAACCCGCGCGCCTCGCGCACCGTCCCCTTCGTCGCCAAAGCCATCGGCGTCCCGCTCGCGAAACTCGCCGCCAAAGTCATGACCGGCGCGAAACTCAAAGACCTCGGCTTCACCCGCGAACAAACGCCGAAACATTGGTGCGTGAAGGAAGCCGTCTTCCCCTTCGTTCGCTTCCCGGGCGCGACCATCACGCTCAGTCCCGAGATGCGCTCCACCGGCGAAGTCATGGGTCTCGACGAAGACCTCGGCATCGCCTTCGCCAAAGCCCAGGCCGCCGCCAAGCCCGGGCTTCCGACGAAGGGAAATGTTTTCCTCTCCGTCAAAGACTCCGACAAAGCTCGCGCCGTCGATCTCGCCCGCCAGCTCGAAGGCCTCGGCTTCGCGATCTACTCCACCAGCGGCACCGCTCAACATCTCGCCGACAACGGGGTAAAAGTGAACCGCCTCTCCAAGATCGACGAAGGCCGCCCCACCGCGGTCGACATGATCAAGAACGGCCAGATTCAGCTCATCATCAACACGCCCGGCGGCATGATCCCGCGCAAGGACGAGAACAAGATCCGCTCCGCCGCCTACGCCCACAGCGTCTGTATCATGACCACCATGACCGGCGCGCACGCAGCGCTCAACGGCATCAAAGCGCTCAAGAACAAACTCGTCGGCGTCCGCCCCATTCAGAAATACGTCGGCAACGTCCAACAGGTCTGACCTGAACCGATCGGATTTGGAAAAGCGGCGGCTCGACGCCGCTTTTCCCTGCGAGCCTCGCGTCGCGGCGGAATCTGCACGCAGCACGCAGCGCCTTGGCGCGGGCGACAAAACGGCCTTCGGGTCGGCCGCACTGCACGCGAACCACGCCGCCCGCACAGCGCCGGCTCGATTCGCCCGAACCTACCGGCCGCCGCCGAAAAAGCGTCCGAACCGCGAGGTTTTCACCGGCGGCTTTATCTCCGCAGCCGGAGGATTCGGCGCCGGTTCGGAAGGAGCGACCTTCGCCGCCGCATTCAGCGTTGCGTCGATGTGCGCAGCATTCGCAAACACCGCACGCTCCAGTTCGCCCACCAGCCTGGCATCGTGAACCGCCGCCAGCGCTCGGAAATGTGCGCTTTGCTCCACATCTCCGAGGCCCTCATGCAGCACAAGTGCCTCTTGGATGTCTTCACTATTCAAATACGCCGCGAACGCGGGCATGTTTCCGCCGCCGATCCGTCGCAACAACGCACAAAACATCCGCGTGTTCTCCCAACCCATCGTGTCGTAAAGCCTCACCTCCAGCACCGCCTGCTCGAAAGCCAGGGTCTCCAGATCTCCCATGCGCTTGTTCCAGAGCCGCAGGAGGAACAGGCGCAGGAATTGGCAGGCGCCCTTTGGCAGCGTCTCTTTGTGCGCACCGAGTTTCTCAAACCAAGCGTGCATGCCCGCCAGATCCGCGCGTTCGCAGAAGTAACGCAGGCGCTCCAAATCCTTGTCGGCAAACCACGCCTCGGCGGCTTGCTCATGATAGGTCAGGACATAACGCAACAGCAGCGGATCGGCACGATGCGCGATCACGTTGTCGTCGCCCTCCGCCACGCGTTCACAGTAGTCGGCGATCTTCGCAGGTGTCGCGCCGCCCATCAGCTCCAGGCGTCGAAAACATGACAGCACACGCTCGACGTCGACAGCTTGCACCGGCCGCAAGAGCCCCGCGGGGAGCGAAGTCCGGCTCAACGCGTGCAGGCGCAGCAACGCAGTCATCATGTGCTCGCGATCGGCCAACTCGCGCCTCTTTCCCTCAGCGTCCAATCGCTGCACGGGACCCGTCCAACGGTTAAACGCAGCACGAATGGCCAGAAGATCGGAGTTGGTCACTTTGTTAACAACACTCATGCCTACGCGGGTGGGGTTCGATTCGATCAGAAGTGCGGCTTGCATGAGGGAAAGAATGCATGCCGCCGGGTTTATTGCAAAAAATTTACACTAAGGCTTTCCCTGATTCGATGCTTCTGGAAACGAGTAGAGAGGCAAGGTCGGTTCACGCTTTGTCGGGGATTCGCGATACCTTCTGTGGCCACGTTTCCCGCCCATTCGCGTGCGTGACAACTTTCTGCGGCTTACCCACATTCGCACCTTCATGGATGTCCACGCCGCCACGCTCGTCGCCCTGCTTCACGGACCCGACCGCCCTGGTCTTGTCGCTAAAACCTCCGGATGGATCTTCGAAAACGGCGGCAACATTCTTCACGCCGACCAGCACCGCGACACGGAGTTGGGCGTGTTTTTCCAGCGCATCGAATGGGCCGCGCAGGGCAACGGCCTCGCCACCGATCGCACCATTTTCCAGCGTTTCGCCGAGACTCTCGGCATGCATGCCCACGTGGCCACATCTGCGCATCGTCCGCGCGTGGCGATCTTCGTGTCGAAATTCGACCACTGCTTTCACGACCTCATCCTGCGTTGGAAATCCGGCGAGTACGCCTGCGACATCGCCGCCATCATCTCCAACCACACCGACCTCGCCGACGCCGCCCGCGGCTACGGCCTGCATTTCCATCATATCCCGGTCACCACCGAAACCAAAGCCTCCGCCGAAACCCGTCAGTTGGAATTGCTGCGATCGCTCGATGTCGAACTCGTGATTCTCGCCCGCTACATGCAGGTGCTTTCAGCGGACTTTCTCCAGAAGTTCGGCCGCCCGGTGATCAATATCCATCACTCGTTTCTCCCGGCCTTCGCCGGCGGCCGTCCTTATCACCAAGCCCACGAGCGAGGCGTAAAACTCATTGGTGCGACCGCGCACTATGCGACTGCGATCCTCGACGACGGCCCGATCATCCAGCAAGACGTCGCCCGCGTGACGCATCGCCACGACGTCAACGACCTCGTGCGAAAAGGCCGCGATCTCGAAAAAATGGTCCTCGCTCAAGCCGTACGCTGGCACCTTGAAAATCGCGTGCTCGCCTACGGGAACAAGACCGTGGTCTTCGACTAAGCGTTCACCGCGCGGCCCTCACGGCCGAGCCACTCCCGTCGGCAGCCGGCGTCTCCGTTTGCACCGACAGCTTCAGCGAAGCTGAAAATCGACGTCGCCGCCCAAATGCGCGGCCCGCGAGCCTCTTTTCTTCGCGTCACCGAATTTTGAATTCGACGCCACAAGGCCGCGTCGCTCTGTTTCGCAGCTTACCCCATGAGCTCTCGGGAGGCTGCTCTAACATGGGTGCTGGTTGCATTCGCTCTCTGCGTCTGCACACCCGCCCACTCACAAAATGAAATATCGTCGGCTCTCGCCGGCGATGTGCTTGATGCCGCCGGCAGACCGCTTGCCGACGCCCGCGTCGCGTTATCCCACACGCCTACCGGCATCACCCAACACGCACGGACAAACAGCTCCGGGCACTTCGCGTTTTCCGGACTCACTCCTGGAGGCCCCTACCAACTTCAAAGCTCCGCGCCGTCCTACGAAACGAACACGACCGCCCCTCTCTTTCTCGACCTCGGTGAGAACCAGACACCCGTGATCGTGTTAAAGTCCACCACAGCCCGAACCACGCACGACCGCCTGTACGAACTGGAAAAACTCGTCGTCACCGCTGACCGCCTCGCGACCTCCGAAGGAGCAGGCACACAACTCTCCCGCGAGGATCTCGATGATCAGCCCTCGATTGACCGCTCCATCAACGAATACGCCCGCACCGATCCCAACGTCACCCTGATCGACGCCGAGCGCGGCGAACTTACCGCCGCCGGCCAGAACTCGCGCTTCAACTCCACGCAGATCGATGGCGTACGGCTGAACGACATGTTTGGCCTGACCTCGAACGGCATGCCGTCTCAGGGAAATCCCTTTTCCATGGAGACCGTCGAAGCGCTGAGCATCGACGTCTCTCCCTATGACGCCGGTCGCAGCGGCTTCACCGGCGCTTCGGTCAACGCCGTCACACGCTCCGGCACCAACACGTTTCGCGGGTCGCTCTACTACTCCTACCGCAATCAAAATTTCCGTGCGCATCACCCCGTGACTGGCGAACGCGATTCGTTCACCGACCAAACCGCCGGCCTGACCCTCGGCGGCCCGCTCTGGCGCAACCGCCTTTTCTTCTTCGCCGCCTACGAACATTCGCAACGTACGGAGCCCGCGCCCGCCGCAGGCTTCACACCCGACTCCGCCGCCCTCGCCCAACTCATTTCGGTGGCCCGAAATTATGGGTACGATCCCGGTACGCTCGTGAATCCCGGCGCTCAGCGCAAAGAGGACAACAAATACCTCGCTCGCCTCGACTGGCACATCTCGCCGGAGCATCGTTTGAGCGCCCGCTACAGCCGCACCCGCGGTCATACGCCCACGTTCGCCGACTACTCGACCTCCGGACGCGTCTCGCTCAGCGGACACTGGCATCTCGGCATCCAGTCCTTGGATGCGTTTTCCATCCAGCTATTCAGCCGCTGGCGGGATAATTTCCAGAGTGAGGCGAAGTTCGCGCACCACACATATATCTCCGGCCGCTCACCGAACTCCCGATTCCCCCAAGTTCGCGTCAACGGCGTACCCTCCATCGATGGCGGCGACACCGGCGCCGTCATCATCGGCACCGAGGAGACCAGTCAGCTCAACGATCTCGTCGTCGAGAACCTCCAGTCATCCGCCCTCGGCACCTGGCTCTTGGGTCGCCATCGCGTGAGCCTCGGCGTCGAAACCGAGCGCAGCGATTTCGAAAACACGTTCCTTCAAAACGCCTGGGGCAACTACAGTTTTTCCAGCATCTCCGACTTTGCATCGGGCACCCCAAGCGCCTTCACCCATCAATACCTGTTGCCCGGCCGCAGTCCTACCCTCGCGTGGGGCTACACAACCAACAGCCTCTTCATCCAAGACCGTTGGAAACCCTCCTCCCGACTCGAATTCACCACCGGACTGCGCTTCGACCGGCTCTCGACGAATCGAAAGCCCGAATACAACGAACTTTTTCACCAGACCTTCAACCGCCGCAACGACCGCACCATCGACGGCGCCGCCACGCTCGCTCCGCGATTCGGTTTCGTCTGGCGGCCCGAGGACTCCCCGCACGCCACGCTTCGCGGCGGCGCTGGCGTCTTCCAAGGACGAGCACCCGGCGTCTGGCTGTCGAATCCCTACTCGAACGACGGCGCCTCAAGTCTGCTCAACACCTCCGTCAGCGCCGGCTTTTCCCCCGATCCCGACAATCAGCCCAAGGGCGATCCGACCAGCCGCCGACAGCGCGTCGATCTCCTCGATGACGATTTTGCCATGCCCACCGTCGCGCGCGCCAATCTCGCGATCGACCGCCGCCTTCCCTGGCTCGGATTCACCCTCACCGCCGAGGCCGTGCAGACATGGACGCT